>CAJQMI010000041.1 GCA_905479395.1 uncultured Flavobacteriales bacterium | reverse complement strand
CTCCCGCCACCTGTAAGTACAACCCCACCGATAAGTTGATCTTCAAATCCTGAATTTCGAATTTCGAAATGCACGTGTTCAATGATTTCTGTCACCCGTGCTTCAATGATCGCCGCTAAATTTTTGAGACTGATTTCACGGGGATTGCGTCCTTGCAATCCTGGGATGCAAACAATTTCATTGTCTTTCATCTCGGTCGATATGGCCGAGCCGAATCGTTGCTTCACCTGTTCGGCTTGCTTTTTCATGATCTGACATCCCTGTCGAATATCTTCGGTGAGGACATTGCCTCCGAATGGGATCACCGCGGTATGACGAATGATGCCGTCTTGGAAAATCGCAATGTCTGTGGTCCCACCTCCGATGTCTACGAGCGCTACGCCCGCTTCCTTCTCTTCCTCGCTCAGCACAGAAGCTGACGAAGCCAAAGGTTCCAAAATCAATTGATCGACAACCAGTCCGGCTTTTTTGATGCAACGGTTGATGTTTCGAATGGCTGCAATCTGACCGATGATGACATGGAAATTGGCCTCCAAACGAATCCCGCTCATCCCAACGGGTTCCTTGATGCCTCCTTCATTGTCCACAGCGTACTCCTGTGGCAAAACGTGTAAAATTTCTTCGCCCGGTTGCATGACTTGGCGGTACATGTCTTGGATCAACGCATCGATGTCACCTTGGCTGATTTCTGATTCCAAATCATCGCGGGTCCGCTGTCCGCGTGTTTGCTGGCTTTTGATGTGTTGCCCTGCGATGCCCACGTTGACCAGTTCAATTTCGCAACCTGAGGTGCGTTCGGCTTCCTCTACGGCTTTGCGAATGGATTCCACGGTGCGTTCGATGTTTGCTACGACCCCTCGAGACACGCCAACGGATTCGCTCTTTCCATAACCGAGAATTTCAATTTTACCGTGTTCGTTTCGGCTGCCGACGAAGCAGGCTATTTTGGTCGTACCGATGTCGAGGCCAACGACCAATTCGTCGTTTTGAGGAGTGTGCTTTTGGGAATCCATGGATGATGATTTCGTGTGCTTAGTAATATCGTTGGGCCACGACTTGGTCTTGGAAAGACAAATCGATGCGCTTGTAATCGTTCAAGTTCCCACGGCGAATTTGCTCGTGGTAAAAGGTGAAGAGTTTGTCGAGTTTGCGTTGCAACTCCTCTGTGTTGTCCAGAGCAATGCGCGCATTGCCAATGCGGGATATGATTTCAAACGTTCCTCCTTGTTTGACGGCGATTTGGTCGCAAAATGCAGCCCAAAATGGATCGTGACGTATGGCCTGTATGAAGTCAACGGCAGGCTGCGCATGCTCGACATTCGAGGCATGAATGACAGGAACACGTGCTGTGAAATAGGGTGAGAGTTCGAGTGGCTTTCCTTCTGAATCAATATAAATGTCCGCAAAGTCAGCGCCCGTATGGAGGCGGGCAATGGGTTTGCGTTGCGAGATTCGAATGTGCAGAATGCGATCGAGTCCCGGGTAGACCTCCACTTCATTCACGGCGGGAATGGTGCGCACCCAGTCTGCGACCTCTGTCAACTTCAGGTCGGCACAGAAACTGCCCCGGATGCTGTCATGCTTGAAAATGGCGTCTCGTACACCTGAGGCATCTACGAAAAACATTCCATCGATCTCCTGAACATCGACGTCGAGTGCCTTGTACCGTATGTTTTGTTCTTCCAATTGCGCGAATCCCACCAAAGCGGCTGTCCCTGAGAGGAGCAGAATCGTAGTGGTGATGAGTGCAATGCGGCGAATCATGTGGGCGGGCTATTCTATTTTTTTGAACCGTCGGAAGTCCTGCTTGAGCCAGTCTGACAAGGGTTTTACGCTGCGGTCAATATCGCCGGCGCCAATTGTCAAAAGGATCTCAGGAGGATGTTCCTTCAGGTTATCGAATATCCGTTCTATTGAAACGAGATGCTTACAGGGGTTGAGGATGTTTTCAAACAAGCTTTGTGAATCGATGCCCTTTATTGGTTCCTCTCGAGCGGGGTAAATCGGCAGCAAAATGATCCGGTCAAACTGACTTAGAATTTCAGCAAATTCTGTCATGTGATCCCGGGTGCGTGAGTACAAATGGGGTTGGAATATCGCTGTGATCGATTTTCCGGGATGATGCAGACGCAGAGCTTCAAGTACGGCGCTGATTTCCTCTGGGTGGTGCGCGTAATCGTCAATGTACGCCCCGTATGATTCGCGGATGTGATAAACGAACCTTCGATGGATTCCACGAAAACTTCCTATGGTCTCCATGCAATCTGCTCGGTTTGCACCGGCCAGGTCTGCCAGCGACAGAGCGGCAAGTGCATTGCTGAGGTTGTGAATTCCAGGCATTGGAAACTTTACAGATTCAAACCATTCATCCCGGAGCTTGATGTCAGCGACCATCCAGCCGTTTTCCGTTCTGGGTTGGCTCGCAGCAAAGTCCAAGAGGTCTGCAGCGTTTCGATCGGACACACAGCCGTAGGTTAATCCTGACTCGTTCGAACCAATTGCGGATTCACGAATCACATTCCCGGTTACTTGCGCGCTAAAGGCGTCAAATCCAGCTTTGAATCCGTCCGCGTCGCCATAAATGTCGAGGTGGTCAGGGTCCATGCTGGTGATGACGGCATGGGTCGGATTCAGTTGCAAAAAGCTTCGGTCAAATTCGTCAGCTTCAACCACCAAGCGTGTGCTCCTGGCATTGAGGAGGACATTGGAGCCTGTGGAGGATAGAATCCCTCCCAGAAAAGCATTGCATCCGCCGGGAGTATTTTCTAATAAATGGGTAAGCATGGCCGTGGTCGTGGTCTTACCATGCGTGCCGGCGACGGCAAATGTTTCGAAGCGCCGCGCAATGGCGCCGAGCATTTCACTGCGTTTTAGAACGGGCAATTCAAGCGCTGACACCCGCTCAAATAGCGAGTGACTGCTGGGGACGGCAGGTGTGTGAACAATCCCTGTTGACTTGTGTGCAGCAGGTTCGAACCAATGGTGGAAATGGTCTGTGCTGTCTTCGAAACCGATCGAAATCCCTTCTTGTTCCAGTTCGTGGGTGAGTGCCGTGCGGGTTTTGTCATAACCGGCAACGTCCAATCCAATTTGTTTCGCATAGCGTGCAAGGCCGCTCATGCCGATGCCTCCGATTCCAATGAAATACAGCCGATCAATGGTTTGTTCGCCCCATTTCATGTTGCTTGATTCATGAGTTTTTCAAGTGCAGAGACCACTTCCTGAGCCGCTTGGGGCCGAGCTGAACCTTTCAAGGCATTGGTCAGTGAAAGCTGTTGCTGTGGGTCACCAAACAATTGACTCAACTCTTTTTCCAGCCGATTTACGACCTCATGATCTGAGAGCAACAGGGCGCCACCTCGATCACTCAGGGATCGAGCGTTTTTGGTTTGGTGATCTTCTGCCACAACAGGAGATGGCACCAGCAATGTTGGTTTTCCCACCAATGCCAACTCTGCAATTGACATCGCTCCAGCGCGACTTGCGATGACGTCTGCCGCAGCGTATGCATGATCCATTCGGTCAATGAAGCCTAGGCAGCGAATGATTTGCTCAGCTGGTAGTTTTACGTTGTCAAGAGCCATTTCCATTTCCGCATGGAATCGTGCGCCGCATTGCCAAAGCAAGTCGTAAGGAAGCGCCTGTTGTTTTTCTGCGATTTGATTGGCCATTGCTAGCACAGCCTCATTTATGGATCCAGCACCGAGGCTGCCTCCCATGATGAATGCTACGGGTCGTTTTTCGCTGAATCTGAAATGAGCGAGGGCTTCAGTTTTTTGATCAGGCGCAAGCGATTGAATGCTGGTGACGTTTTCCCGCAAAGGATTTCCGGTCTCGATGATGCGTTCGGCGGGAAACCACCGGTCCAGCCCTGGAAATCCAGCACAGATCAATTGCACTTTGTTTGCAAGGAGTCTGTTGGTGATCCCGGGAAAAGAATTTTGCTCTTGAATCGCGGTAGGTATGCCGCGAAGTGCTGCCCGATACAACAAAGGACCGCTGGCAAATCCACCCACACCAACAGCCAATTGAGGTTTAAATTTTCGGATGATTCTGCCCGCTTTTACGAGGCTGCTGATGAGCTTGAAGGGAAACAAGAGGTTGCGTTTGCTGCGCCAATTGCGATCAATTCCGCTGATCCAAAGGCCTTCAATCGGGTAGCCCGCTTTGGGGACCTTTTCCATTTCCATTCTGCCAAGGGCACCAACAAATAAGATTTCACAATTGGGATAGCGTTGCTTGATTTCATCAGCAATTGCTACCGCGGGATGAATGTGTCCACCGGTTCCTCCTCCTGAGATGATCACGCGCTCCAAGGAGACAGATTGAGGCTTGAGATTCATCAGGTGGCCGTTTCAGTATTGACCATTCGATTGGAAGGCTTTCTGCTTTCGCCAATTCCACGGTCGTTTTCCCATTGATCTGGATTCGTGATTGATCGAGAAACGGCAAGGATCATCCCGATGGATAGGCAAGTGAATACCATTGATGTGCCACCGTATGAAACCAGGGGCAGTGGCTGCCCTGTGGTGGGGAAAAGTCGCACGGCCACTGCCATATTGATCATCGCCTGAAGGACCAGGAGAAAGCCGAGGCCCATGGCCAAAAGTCCGCCGAAATGTCGGGGACATCGCGTGGCGGTGCGAATGGTCCGATATAGGAGAATGATATAAAGCAACACCAATCCCAGCCCTCCCATGATAGCCCCCCATTCTTCGATGATGAATGCGTAAATCATATCTGAATAGGGGTGAGGCAAGAAGTTTCTTGAGGTTCCAGAACCAGGTCCTTGGGGCAATATGCCTCCCCGATTGATTGCAACTTGTGCCAACTCAATCTGATACTCCAAGGCATCTCCGTCTGAAGCATTTCCGACTCCTGCAAAACGTTCAAGTCGACCAGCCCACGTGCCAAATCGAGGCAATAACTCTGGAGCTGCTTTGCCCAGACCATAAAGCATGAAAAGCCCTGCAACTCCCATTCCTCCAATTTTGAGCATGTGTCTAAACGGGACCCCCCCGATGAACAACATGCCGATGCACACCAACCCCAGCAACGCAGCAGTTGAGAAATCGGCGGGTAAAATTAAGAAGCAGATCAGTCCAATGGGAATCAAAATAGGAAATACGCCTCGTTTGAAATCATGCAGCTGGGTGCGCCGATTGTTCAGTTCGCGCGCAACAAATGTGACCAGCACAACTTTGGCAAAATCCGAGGTCTGTAGCGTGAGTCCAATGAATGGAATCCGCAGCCATCGCTTGGCTTCATTGATGTCTGCTCCAAATATCAGTGTGAGCAAAAGCAATGCCGCCGCAACCCAAATCAACACCTGCGAGATGCGAGAGAAGTAGCGAAAATTCACCTTGTGAACCAACAGCATCACCCCCCATCCGAGGGCGAGCATGGTGGCTTGCTTGAAGAGAAATCGCAGCGAACTTCCATCAGTCTTATAGGCGAGGGAGGAAATGGCGCTGTACACCGCCAAAAGCGAGCACAGACTGAGGATCAAAGTGACCATCCAAATGACTTTGTCCCCTTCCAACCAGGCTCCAATGCGTCGATGCAGAGAACGCATGTCTCCCTGTGATTTAGAATTTGCTGCGGTTTTGCCCATTCTTAGAGGCTGCGAACGGCGGCTTTGAATTCACGGCCACGCTCTTCATATGATCCGAAAAGATCAAAGCTGGCGCATGCAGGGGATAACAAGACCGTGCAACCGGGCATGCCCAAGTCGTATGCCGCTTGAACGGCTTCTTGTGCTGTTTCCACTTCACACGTGCTTTCAACGCGATCGCCAAAAGAGTCAAGCAGGGTTTGGTTGTTTTTGCCGAGGCAGATCAGGTGATCCACCTTGCTCGTTACGAGATGCATCAAGGAGGCGTAATCGTTTCCCTTGTCCACGCCGCCGGCAATCCAAATGATTGGACCTTCGATGCTTTCGAGGGCAAACCAAGCGCTGTTGACGTTGGTCGCCTTGGAGTCGTTGACGAATTTGATGTTGTTGATTTCTTGAACGAACTCCATGCGGTGTTCTATGGCATCGAATTGAGACAAGCTCTCTCGGATGCCCTCGCTGCGCAATTCAAGGACGCGGGTTGCGACGCTTGCCGCCATGCTGTTGTACAGGTTGTGTTTGCCCTGTAAAGCCAATTCTTGGATGGTCATGGTAAATGGGTTTTGGGTAGGTATGTAGATTGTAAAAGTTTCTTTTTCTGTATTGGCATCGATTGAGACGCCGGCCCAGCCCCAAGGGGCAAGGCCATCTTTTTCCAAAGCATTTTTCAATGCCTCAGGAGATTGGTTAACGCTGATCGCGATTACGCGTGCGCGTGTGCCATTGCCATTGCCGCGCTTCCAGCGCTCCATGGAAAGAGCGTCGTCTGCATTGAGGATTAAGACGTCTTCCTCTGTTTGCTGTGCGGTGATGCGCCATTTGGAATCAGCGTAGTCTTCGATGTTGTCGTTGTAGCGATCCAAATGATCAGGAGTGATGTTCAGGAGGATTGCGATGTCGGGTCGGAACGAAACGGTTCCATCCAGTTGAAAGCTGCTGACTTCTACCACTTGATAGCCTGCTGGATGCTCACGATTTGCCAGGTCACGCGCCCAACTGGTCCCAATATTGCCTACACAAGCAACGTCGCATCCTGCGTCGCTGAGAATCGCAGAAATCAGCGCTGTGGTTGTCGTTTTTCCGTTGGCTCCCGTAATGGCTATGATCTGCTGTTGCTCGGTGCGAGCATAACGTGCGGCAAATTCGATTTCGCTGATGACTTCGACACCTGCCTGGCGCAACGTGAGAATCAGCGCAGCGTGCTCGGGGATTCCGGGGCTTTTGATGACAAATCCACTTGCTTTTCCCGCTTCCAAAATGCGCGGTTCGTCATGCTGCCCGCTTTCAAACGCAATGTTCAATTCGTTCAACTCTTCGATGCGCTCAGAAGCTATGGTCCCACGGTCACTGACCCAAGGCGATAGCCCATGGCGCAGCGCGAGTCGAGCGGCACCAATGCCGCTTTCGCCTGCTCCAAGAATGGGGATGATCGCTTGAGCCATAATCGTTATCGGACTTTGAGGGTTACAATTGTCACCACAGCAAGGAGGATGCCTACGATCCAGAAGCGGGCGGTGATTTTAGACTCGGGCAGATTCAGTTTCTGGTAATGGTGGTGCAGGGGTGCCATCAAAAAGATTCGTTGGCCTGTTCCTGTCTTTTTTCGGGTGTACTTGAACCACCCCACTTGCATGACTACGGATAGGTTTTCGATCAGGAAAATCCCGCACAAGACTGGCAGCAATAGCTCCTTTCGGATTGCAATGGCGAATGCTGCGATGATTCCGCCAAGCGCCAAGCTTCCGGTGTCACCCATGAAGACTTGCGCTGGAAAGGCGTTGTACCACAAAAACGCAATGCATCCACCTACAAAGGCCGCGATGAAGACAACAAGTTCCTGCGATTGTGGGATGTAATGGATGTTGAGATAATCTGCGGCAACAATGTTGGAGCTGACGTAGGCGAGCACTGCCAATCCAAGTCCAATGATGGCACTCGTGCCTGTCGCTAGGCCATCGATTCCGTCGGTCAGGTTGGCTCCGTTGGAGACAGCTGTGACGATGAGGATCACCAGTGGGATGAATACAATCCATCCGAACCCGGCAGCTTGTGGGCCTAGCCAGCTAATGAGCCGCTCATAATCGAAGGCGTTGTCTTTGATGAATGGAACGGTCGTTTCTGAGGACTTCTTGGCTTCCCAGATGGGAAGGCCAGCATTGGGCTCGAGTACCTCAAATTCTTCGCCCTCGATGGAGGTCATTGTGACGACTTGGCCAGTGAAGATTCGATCGGCAGGATCCTTTACGGTCACGTCGGGGTGCCACCACATGATGGATCCAACGATGATGCCCACTCCAACTTGTCCGATTACCTTGAATTTCCCAGCGAGTCCGTCTTTGTTGTTTTTGAAGACTTTGATGTAGTCATCGATGAAGCCAATGGCGCCCAACCAGACGGTCACCAGCAACATCATTTGGGTGTAGATGTTGGTGAGATCGGCAAACAATAAGGTAGGGATTACGATGGAGGCGAGGATGATCAGTCCGCCCATGGTCGGTGTTCCCTGCTTGTTCATTTGACCTTCAAGTCCCAAGTCCCGAACAATTTCACCGACTTGTTTCAGCTGCAGCCATTGAATGATGCGTTTCCCAAAGAGAATTCCAATGACGAGCGAACAAATAAGGCTCAGTGCGGCTCGGAAAGAGATGTATTGAAACAGTCCCGCTCCTGGAAAATCCCAGGCTTGGTCGATGGAGGTGAAGAGGTGGTAGAGCATCAGGCGGTTTTGAATGCGTTGAATAACTCATCACGGTCATCGAAGTCATGTCGGATGCCTTTGATTTCCTGGTAGGTTTCGTGGCCTTTTCCTGCGACGAGCACAATGTCTCCACTTTGTGCAATTTGTGCTGCCATGCGAATGGCTTCGCGGCGATCTGCGATGGCAATGCACTTCTTGGCATCAATGGGGTCAAGGCCGCTGCGCATGTCAGCGATGATCGCGTCAGGATCCTCATTCCTTGGATTGTCAGAGGTGAGGAACACCCGGTCACTCCATTGCGCTGCGACTTTTGCCATGACCGGTCGCTTGGTCTTATCGCGATTTCCACCGCAACCTACGACCGTGATAACCTGGGTTTCGCCCGCTCGAAACGAGTCGATTGTTTTCAGCACGTTATCGAGTGCATCTGGTGTGTGCGCATAATCAACTACGGCTGTGATTTCACCACCAGCTTGCACTTGTTCAAACCTTCCTGGAGGAGGATTCAAGAGGGACAGGTGGGTGAGCACCTCGAGTTCTTCCATCTCAAGTTCCATGGCCACGGCGAAAACAGCAAGCAGATTGTAGGCGTTAAACCCACCGATCAATTTGCTGTACAGATCGTGCCCATTGATGTGCAAATGCAAGCCACCCAATTGATTTTCGACAATTTTCCCGCGAAAGTCCGCCATGGATGTCAAGGCATAATCGTGGATTTTCGCCTTGCAGTCATGCACCATGTCGGCGCCATGAGCATCATCTTGGTTGTAGAGTGCGAACGCATCGGAGTCGAGAGCATCAAACAGACCTTTTTTGGCTTTGATGTAACCATTGAAATCACCGTGATAATCCAGATGCTCGTGCGTGATATTGGTGAATGCCGCTCCGGCTAACTTCGTTCCGGCAAGCCGGTGCTGGTGAATGCTATGGGAGCTGGCTTCGATGAATACATATTTGCAACCGGCGTCTGCCATGCGGCGGAACATTTGTTGCATTTGAAGCGCGTCTGGCGTGGTATGGGTGGCAGGAACGACTTCATCCACGATGCGATTTTCCACCGTAGAGAGCATGCCTGCTTTCCGATCCATCGATCGGAACAAACGATGCAACAGGCTGACTGTGGTGGTTTTGCCGTTGGTCCCGGTAACCGCAATCACTTTCATGTTAGCGCTCGGTTCATCATAGAATTGCGAGGCGATTTGCCCCAGTGCCTTGGCTGCATCGTGAACCAAAACATAGCTTACGCCATCTGTGAGTTGCCCTGGCATTTGTTCGCAAACCACGGCGATGGCGCCATTTTCAATGGCCTTGCTGATGTACAAGAATCCATCTACTTGCGTGCCTGGAATGGCTACAAACAAGCTGAAGGCTCTTGCTTTTCGGCTGTCAAAAGCCAGGTCTTCAATCGCAACGTGCGTATTGCCCTGGATTTCTTTGATCCGCGTACCGTAGAGGATTTCTTTCAAGAGTTTCATGCGCTTCAGGACAATTCGAGGGTGATGGCGTGAGTGGTGGTGAGGTCAGATCCGGGTGCGATGCTCTGGCGGCGAACAGTCCCTATGCCGAGGGTTTTTACCTGCAGTCCAGCATTTTCAAGCAGATAAAGCGCATCTCGTAGTCCCATTCCGCGCACATCCGGCACGCGATTTGTTTCGATGGACCGAGGACTGAGTACTGCGGAACTGTCGCCTGTGGTGACGGTCACCCAGTCACCCGCGCTCCCGCCTTGGAAGGGGAGTTCCAGTGATTCGTACAACTGGATGAGGTCGGCCTGAGCACCATCCTTGGAGCCTGGAAGCCGACAGTTTTCGGCCAATAAACCGGCGCTAGTGGTGTGAAACGAGGGGTCCGTTGCATAGACCTTATTCGCCAATTCTCGGAAAACAGGACCGGCAATGCTTGAGCCGTAATACACGCCGCTTCGTGTGTCTGCGATAACGACTATGCACGAATACCGCGGGTTTTCAGCTGGGAAATAACCTGCAAATGAAGCGCGATAACGGCCGTCGTATCCGTTGGGTCCAGCGATTCGCGCAGTTCCGGTTTTTCCGGCTACGCGGTACGGGCTTTTGGCGAAAACATACTGAGCCGTTCCCTTCCCCTCTGGATCAGCAACGCGGTTCAACATCGTTTGACATGCCGCAAGTACATGGGGTTGACAGATTCGCTGGCTGAGGACTTCGGGTTCGAAGGCCTTGACCACTTGTCCGTTGTTTTCCAAGCGTTCTACCAACTGTGGACGCAATGATTTCCCTCCGTTTGCGACCGCGTTGTAGAGCGTTAAGGTTTGGAGCGGGGTTTGTGTGACTTCATAGCCAATGGACATTTGCGTGAGTGAGAGTCCCGACCAACGGCCGTCACCAACATTTTCATAAACCATTGGATTGGACTCTCCCGCAAGGCGGACACCGCAAGGAGCTTGGACTCCGATATTCTTGAGTGCATTCAAGAAGATTTGAGGCTGCTCACCAAAGGCCTTTTTAATGGTCAACGCGGTCCCAACATTGGAGCTGACTTCGAAAATCTCGGTCGTATTCAGAATGCCGCTACCGCCTTGGTCGGCATTTGAGTCTGACATGCGTTTGCCGTAAAAATGAGTGACCCCATTTCCGGTGTCGATTTCATCTCCAGCTTGCACTCCGCCCTCACTCATGGCGGCCATGAGGCTCGCTAGTTTAAACGTGGAGCCAGGTTCGACAGCGGTGCCAATGGCGTGATTGAACGACTCAAAATATTGAGATAGCTCGCCTTCCTTGGGAGTGTCTGAGGATCGAGTGAGGTTGGCCATCGCGCGAATCATTCCGGTACTGACCTCCATCAAAATCACCGTTCCCCAGGCAGCATCATGTTCTTGTAGCTGCTGACGCAACGCATTGGACGCGACGTCTTGAAGGTGCATATCGATGCTTGATATCACGTCCAAGCCCGCCTTTGGCTCTAAGATGAAGTCGTCCGATACCGGCATCCATTCCCCGCCTGCGATGCGCCGTTGGATTTGCTTTCCAATGCTGCCAGATAATTCGTTGTTCCAGCTCGCTTCAAGTCCAACCCGGTTTTCATTTCGGTCGATCCCGATGGTCCGAGAAGCCAAATCTCCGAATGGCTTGCGGCGTTGTTCTGTCCGTGCAAATGTGAAGCCTGACTTGAACCGGCCTCTGCGAATAAACGGCAGTTGTGCAAGTTCTTTTTGCTGGATGTACGAGGCGCGACGAGCGATGAGTGTGTTGCGCCGTCCCAAATTCCTTCCGTTTCGAAGCAATTCCCGGTATTCTCTAGGCGTTCGGTCTTTCAAAATTTGACTCAATCCGAGGCTTAAGCTGTCCAGTTCCGTGTCGAAAGTATTCCAATTGATGGCCTCGCTTTTGCTATCCCACCGCACTTCAAAAATGGGGACCGATGTGGCGAGCACATTTCCATTGATGGCGTAAATCTGACCGCGTGAGGGGTTGATGTCGCGCACGCTTGATTCAAATCGTTCGCCGACTTCTTTCCACTGCTCGTGCTCAGCGCTTTGGATCCAAAGAATGCGTCCGAAGATGCCAACTCCAAGAGCTGCAAATAGGCCGAATACGAGCCAGGCACGTGTGGAGAATTCTTTTCGATTCTTCATGGCGTGCGTTGCTTTTGTTCCAACAAGAAGGGTGGTTCAACGGGTTGGCTCAAACCAATGTTGGCAATGCTTTCTTCGACACGGCTTTGTTGCAGTTGCGTTTCAAATTGGGCTTTGATTGTTTTGTATTCGGCACTGAGTTCTTGCAGTTGCCGCTTGTTTTGAATTTTTGCACGCTCCATTCGTTCGAACTGGTATCCCATGGCGATGTACGCGATGAATAGACCGCTTATGAAAAGGAGGTAGGGGATGTGCCGTGTGACGCCTTCGCGGGTAAGAAATTCTCCACTCAATAGGTCGCCAATGAGCGGGGTGATTGAGTTTTTTTGACGGCGCTGTTCACGCTTCTTCGAATCGGATTTGCGATTTAATTTGAACGGCCACCAAGACTTTTTTGAATTGCTTTTTTCACTGATGACTTGATGCTTCGGGCGGTTGCGCGGAGCATTGGGGTTGATGCTTTTTTGGGCTTTAAGCCGGTCTGCTTCCCGCGCTTTGCGCTCTTGGAGGCGCTTGTGCTGCGCTTCCATTTGGGCAGGGCTCAACCTTCGGTTTCCAGGTTTTTTGGATGCATCGGCAGGCTTTTTGAACCATGATCGCAGGGAGGAAAGGGGATTCTTCATGCGGTCGCCGATTTGATTTGTTCAGTCGTCAAAGCGGTTCGTTGCGCAATGCGAAGTCGGGCACTGCGGGCCCGAGGATTTCGCTCTTGTTCCTCGCTGTCAGCAATGATTGCTTTGCGCGAGAGGAGGTCGAAAGGACAGAGCGCTTGTCCTTTGAAATCCCGGTGAATGGTGTCTTCGAAATTCCCAGAGCGCATGAAATGCTTGACCATGCGGTCTTCCAGGCTATGGTATGAGATGATTGCCAAGCGTCCGCCTTCTTCGAGCAGTTCGATGGAGGACAAGAGCATGGCTTGCAACGCTCCTAGCTCATCGTTGACTTCAATGCGCAGCGCTTGGAATACTTGAGCGAAGTACTGATTTTCCTTTCCGCGAGGGGCGAGGAAGTTCAGGACGGCCATCAATTGGCTTGTCTGTTGAATGGGGCTTTCTTTTCGAGCTGCTTCAATGGCGTAGGCCGCCTTGTCGGGTCTTTTTAGCTCTCCATATTGTCGAAAAACGCGGGTCAACTCAGCGACGCTGTATGTGCCCACTACTTCTGCGGCTGACACTGGCTGAGATTGATTCATGCGCATGTCTAGAGGGCCTTCGAAGCGCGTTGAAAATCCACGAGATCCAGTGTCAAATTGATGGGAGGAAACACCAAGATCTCCCAGGATTCCATCCACGTGCCGCACACCCTCTTGCCGCAGGAAGTTCCGCATGTAACGGAAGTTCTCCGGAATCAAAGTGAAACGGTCATCGTTGGGGACATTGTGGTGAGCATCGGCATCTTGGTCCATGCCAAACACCTGTCCGTTATTGCTTAGTGTGTCTAACATCAAGCGTGTGTGTCCGCCGCCACCGAATGTTGCGTCAACAAAAATGCCGCCTGCATTGCTACCGATGCCGAGTCCTTCGAGGCTCGCTGAGGCGAGGACTGGGATATGGTACGCAGTGGCATCCATGGCTCAATTCTCGTTTGATGGTTCGATGTCCTTTCGGACTTCTTCGGCGAGCGAACCAAAGTCAAAATCTTCCACGTCGTCCAGCACATTGCGGTCGTAACGTGTTTTGCTCCACACTTCGATTTTTTCGCCCAAGCCAGACACGATGATTTCGTTGTCGTTTGGCAATTCTATGCCGGCGTGTTCGAGCAAAAGGGCTGGGATGTTGATTCGACCGGATCCGTCGAGTTCAACATGGGTGGCGCCCTTCATGAATTTTCGTTGAAAAAGTTGATGCTTCTTATTGTACCGGCTTAGGCTAGACATTTCGCGATTCACCTTGTCCCACTCTGGTTGAGGGTAGATGACCAAGCAGTCTTCGAAGATGTCGCGATTGATCACCAAGCCATGCTGGAGCACGCTACTCAATTGCTTTCGCAATCGCGCAGGGAACATCAGGCGCCCCTTGGCGTCGATTTTGCAATTGTATTCTCCGAGCAGATTTAACATGGTTCTTTTCGCTTTTCAAAATTACCCAAGTTTTACCACTTTCTCCCACTCTATGACACTTTCTCCCACTTTGTGGAAAAGTTGTAAAGGGTGAAGTCGTTATAACTGAGCACCAGCAGGAGAAAGCGAAAAATCAGGCGCGAAGCCGATTATTCGCTATTAACATGTTTTCAACAGGAATTGTGAACACAGAGAGGTGAAACGAAGGCACGAGTGGCTCATGCCACAAGCATTAATTGCCTTTCCTTTGTGCTTTGTTTGCATGAGCATGATTTGAATGAGAGCACCTATGAAAACACCAGAGATCATTGAGCAAGGAGATTACCGGTACATTGAATCGGGGTCGGGAGAGCCCCTTGTCGTGCTCCATGGACTTTTTGGAGCGTTGAGCAATTTCAAAGACGTCTTTGATCACTTTTCGTCTCGTTTTCGGGTCATCATCCCAATGTTGCCCATTTATGAGCTTCCAATGCTAAAGACGAGTGCGAAGAACTTATCGGAACACATTGAGGGATTTGTGGATGAGCTGCAACTCGATCGCGTTCACCTTCTGGGCAACAGCTTGGGGGGACATGTGGGGCTCATCTTCACAAAGAACAATTTGGAACGAGTGGCTTCATTGAGCTTGACCGCAAGCAGTGGACTATATGAGAATGCTTTTGGAAACAGCTTCCCACGTCGAGAAGACAAGACATTCATCAGGGACAAAGTTGGAGTGACTTTTTACGACCCCAAGCATGCCACGGATGAGCTTGTTGACGAATGCTTTGAAGCGGTCAATAGCCGGGAGAAAATTCTTCGCATTCTCGCCATTGCGAAAAGTGCCATCCGACATAATATGTCGAAAGACTTGCCGGCGATGAATACACCCGTGTGTTTGATTTGGGGGAGAGATGACATCATCACCCCCCCCGAAGTAGCCAAAGAGTTTCATGCTGGTTTTCCGGACAGTGACTTGTTTTGGATCGAGAAATGTGGTCATGCGCCAATGATGGAGCATCCAGCGGAGTTCAATCGTATTCTCTCGGCGTGGTATGATGCACGAGGGATTGGGAGCTGATAAAGTCATGGACGTCAAGAACGCTGAATTCATGAAGTCGAGCGCGCATCCGCAAGAATGCCCGCCGCCAGAACGTCCTGAGTACGCTTTTATCGGACGTTCCAACGTGGGGAAGTCCTCCTTGATCAATATGTTGACCAATCGCAACAGCCTGGCAAAGATTAGCTCAACCCCGGGAAAAACGCAGTTGATCAACCACTTCGTAATCGATGAAGATCGAGAGAAGAATGGTGTGCCGGTGAGCTGGTATTTGGTGGATTTGCCTGGTTTTGGTTATGCCAAAGTGAGCCGATCTAGCCGCGTGAAGTGGCAGAGAACCAGCGAGCAGTTTCTTAAAAGTAGGCCCAATTTGATGTGCGTCATGATGCTCCTCGATAGCCGCCATTCGCCCCAAAAAGTGGACATGGAGTTCATGGAGTGGATGGGAGAGAATCAGCTTCCTTTTGTCATGGTGTTTACCAAGGTGGATAAGCTGAATCAGGCCGATCGCGCCTCATTTTTGCCTGAATATGAGGCGACCATGCTCAAGCGTTGGCACCGAATGCCACCCGTGTATGTGACCAGTGCAGAGAAGGGTGAGGGTCGAGAGGAAGTGCTCCGATTCATCGAACAGACCAACGCGCTTTTCGAATCGCGTTGACCTTGCTCGGGGCAACGTTCAATCTTTGAGGACGCCAAGGCGTTTGGCAAGTTCTTCGGTGAAGCTTCTGACTGCATCCGCATGCGTTTTGTCGTTCGTTGCTCGCTCCAAGGTCGTGGCCATGGTCATCATGGTTTGGCAAATGAAATGCCGCATTTCTTCTACGCTCATTTCCTTGGTCCACAGGTCCATGTGAACAGCATTTCCGTCTTCCTCGTCCCACATCGCCAATGCCATTGCCTTGGCGGCTCGATTGCGAACATCGCTGTCCTCTGCAGACCATTGGATCTTTGAGGGCACCTTGTTTTCGTCTGTGGTGATGTCGATTTGAATTTGAGAGGTGGTCATGGTGGTTTCTGTTCGTGCGATGAAAGTCGTGCGGCAAAGGTGGTGCGGAAAATGCGTTAAGCGGGACGATAACTCTTGATGATTGGCAAAGGATCTTGCAAATTGATCAGGTCGCTCATGGTCCACTCTGGATTTTCATCCATGAAATCACTAACCATACGCAAGCCCAGCCAAGCTCCAAGTCGATCGGGACCTTCTTGCGGGATTCCTCCAATCCGTGTAAACGGAGCTTCGTCAAACCATCGCCCAAATTCCATGCGGTTTGAGCTGAATAGCATGTCTTGCGGTTGCAATTCGAGCCAGATGGAACGTTCGTTTTTCTGTGCCCATTGAAGGTCCTCTTCACTCCAGTCGAGCAAGTTGCTGAGGGAGGTATTGGGCAGGCATTTTTGGAGTAAAAACATCATTTTACCCCAGTAGAGCAGCTCGTTGACACATTGGCTTGAATCGTAAAAACGTTCGCTGAAATGCACAAGGAGCCAGCCTCTTAATGCGGTTGCGGGCACGCGATCAGGTTTCATTTTTGCGCGCATGTATTGAGGGAACATGCTCGGTGGAAGTGACTGCACCACAGGGTGTTCTGGCCCAAGAAACCACTCCAGGCCAATGCCGAGATGCGTTGAAGTGGGGTAAACAGCGAAATTAAACCCGCTGTTCATCCAGGCGATGCGCGGTGTAATTTCATTGGGCAACAAATGGTGAAAGCGATCAAATCCGAGGCAAAGCTGTCTCCCGTTTTTCGCGAGATTGCTTGCAGATCCGGAGGTGGATTCAATGGCCAATTCGATTGGAGAAACGTCCGGATGGATTCTGAATTGCTTTAGCTTCTCGACGGTCTTGGAAGAATCGGCCGCGCCAATCCTCAGAATGTCCTCCGTATAAAAAGGGCCGAAAGCTCCGGTGGTCGCCGTCCAAGTTGCGAAAGCTTCTTCTGCATTTTCGGGCAGTTCAGCAATGATTTTTCGGACATCGAGCGTTCGAGATGCATCCTCAGGCTGAAGAGCCGATTCCGGAACATCCCAACGTCCATCGCTGCAACTGTTGAATAAGAGGCATGCCATGGCACCTGCACTAATCAAGCTGAGGCGCTGAGCTCGTGAACAATGCGTCGTGAGAATTGTCTGCCGATTGAATGAAATCATTGAGTCGTTGCCATTAGTTTTGAATCATTGCAAAGATGAAACAGTCAAACCGCTTTCGAAATTTATTGAGAACCTTATTGGTGTCAACCGGTTTTCTCCTTTTTCTAAGTCTCAACCTAGCGAGGGGTCAAGGCTACCATCTGGGGTTGCAGATCAAGCCCAACATTTCCATGGCTGAGCCACGGGAGCTATCTCACGCGAACATCGGGGCCGAGACGCACTTCGGTTATGGTTTTGTGTTTGACGCGATGTTCACCGAAACCTATGCCATTGGAACAGGGGTGAATGTCTTTTACAACGGAGGCGTCACGCAGCAC
Source organism: uncultured Flavobacteriales bacterium (assembly GCA_905479395.1). Lineage (GTDB taxonomy): Bacteria > Bacteroidota > Bacteroidia > Flavobacteriales_D > Sanyastnellaceae > UA16. The sequence goes on along the minus strand of CAJQMI010000041.1, from coordinate 2,493 downwards.
CTTGCCATGCGTGAAGATCAAAATGGTGCCTTCATTGAAGCTGTTCAGCTTCGGCAGCAGCAGCAATATGTGGAGATTCCTTTGACCTTTAAAATGCGAACGAATGAAATTGGCTATGCGACTTACTTCGGCCAATTTGGAATGGGATTTGGTCTCAACGTGCGCTCTGAAGGAACCCAAAAGACCACGCCATTTGCAGTGCTAGATTCATTGGGAGGTGTCTCAGAATTGGTGTTTAGTTCCGCTCTATTGGAGTCCGCTGCCAGCGAACAAGTTTCCTTGGCTGCTCGAACCCGCTTGTTTCGTCCGAGTCTGATCATCGGATTTGGAGTAGAACGTCGATTGACTGGCACCACGGCTTTGGTTTTCGCTGTGCGTTACAATGTGGGACTTCGCAGTCAATATGAAGATTTCAGCGTTTTGCAATCTCAATCTGCAGAGGAGTTGATCTACCAATACGACGCTGCTTCGGGTCAAGAGTTACCGGTACCCGTTCAAATGCAAGGAAAAACAGGTCAGATTGAACTTTGCTTCGGTCTGATGTTTTAATCCCTTATGCAGAACAGCTTCTCTCCCTCCAGGGCCGTCGGATTCATCGAACAATGGTTGAAGGATTATCAAGCCAATGCAGGGACGCGCGGCTGGGTCATTGGGGTGAGTGGTGGCATTGATTCAGCAGTTACCTCAGCGCTTTGTGCACGCACAGGATTGCCAACACTGCTTGTGGAGATGCCGATTCATCAGCATCTGGACCAGGTGAACCGTGCCCAAGAACACATTCGATGTTTGCAGGCTTCACATGCAAATGTGGATGCCGTGTGTGTCGATCTAACGGCCGTATATGAAGGGTTGGTTTTGGCGCTTCCGAACATTGACGATGAATCAGGCGCGCTGGCATTGGCCAATTCCCGTGCTCGAATTCGAATGACAGCGCTTTATGCCCTTGCCCAGCAGCGAGGTGCGTTGGTGGTTGGTACTGGAAACAAAGTCGAGGATTTTGGTGTGGGTTTCTACACGAAATATGGCGATGGAGGGGTTGACTTAAGTCCCATTGCTGATTTGATGAAGTCAGAGGTGTTTGCGCTTGGTGCTTCACTCGGAGTTGTGCAGTCCATTCAAAATGCTCCCCCAACAGATGGGCTTTGGGGCGATGACCGCACCGATGAAGATCAACTCGGCGCGAGTTATTCCGAATTGGAATGGGCGATGCAGGAAGAAAGTTCAGGGGATCAAGCTTGGTCGGCTCGTCAGCACGAAGTCATGGCCATATACCGCCGATTGAATCAGGTGAATCAACATAAAATGCAGCCGATTCCAGTTTGTGTTTTGCCAGACCATATCCGATCTGCTGATTAAAGGCTGCTATTTTTCTTCTTCTTTCTCTTCTTTTGCTTGAATGCTCAATCGCGTCTTGCGTTCTCCGGAAGCTCCATGCCAAATCAGCTGGTATTCGCCCAAGCCGAGGTAATCCGAACTTCCGCTGATGCGCATTGGGACTTCTACAGTCTGCCAGCCTTTTTGGATGAAAACGGAATCAGAAAGTTGGAAACGTTGGCCGGCAGAATCTTCAGCGAGCCAAATTCCTGCTGTTTGCATGGGAGAAAAACATGTGACTAGAGCGTTGATCTCAGCAGGGTCGCTCCAAGACCAGCCGCGCTCTCCCCAGTTTTCATTCCACGTAACTTCCACGAGGGTATCCAAAGCAAGCAAGCGAGGCGCTGAATCCGCCCACTTCTCGTTCGGGTTCCATTCGCTCAAAAGCAAATCAATGTCAAGCACCCAAATGCTGCGGCCATGCGTGCCGATGACCAGTTCATTTTCTCGCTCCTGAATTGCGAGATCGTGCACGGGGACCTGAGGGAGATCGGGGTGAAGTACGCTCCATGTTTCACCAGCGTCGAGGCTCGCATAAGCTCCGCCATCGGTGCCCGCAAAAAGCAAATCGGAATGGGTCGCTGATTCCATGAGCGCATTGACGGGTTCGCCTGGAATGCCACCTGCCTCCGCACTCGAGCCGATGCGATCCCAACTTCTGCCGTCGTTTTCAGTGACGAACACATACGACTCGAAATGGTCGAGGCGGTAGCCATTGAGCGCCACATATAGACGGTCCTTGGCATGGTGACTCCAAAGCACTTCACTCACCCAAAGCGTTTGCTTCTTTTTTGGATTTTGTGGGACCGGTGACGTGAGGTTGGACCAGCTGTAACCTCCGTCGCGGCTGATTTGAATGAGGCCGTCATCTGTTCCAATGGCCAATTGTCCGAAGCGAAGCGGACTTTCGTGCATGCTGGTGATGGTGCCAAAAGGCACATTTCCTGGAATGCCACCCCTTGTCAAGTCGCGGCTCAATGTTTCCCATTCACGGCCTTGGTCAAATGACCGATGCACGCGGTTGGAGGCCATGTAGAGGATGTCTGGTTGGTGGCGGCTGAGCCAAATGGGCGTTTGCCAATTCCATCGCAATGGCGTTTCTCCCAGTTGATGCTGGGG
>CAJQMI010000040.1 GCA_905479395.1 uncultured Flavobacteriales bacterium | reverse complement strand
TCAATGACGGGTGGGCTTTGGGAAGTTGATCCATTCGGCGGTCCCAAATTGTCTTGGAAGAACGCCATCCTTCCAGCATTGACACTCGGAGTGCGTCCCTTATCGGTGGTTCTTCAGTTGACGCGCTATAGTGCAGCAGAAGTTCTGGCGTCATCCTATGTGCGCACAGCGAAGTCCAAGGGGCTGTCACCGATTCGCATTGTCATAAGGCACACATTGCGCAATGCATTGAACCCTGTCATCACAGCAGCTTCTGGATGGTTTGCGAGCATGCTGGCAGGCGCCGTATTCGTGGAGTACGTCTTTGGGTGGCAGGGTCTTGGAATGCTTATGTTTCGTGCCCTCGAGCGCAGCGATCTGCCGATGGTCATGGGTTGCGTTTCAGCTGTGGCACTGACGTTCGTGCTCATCAATGTGCTCGTTGATCAGGTCTATCGCATTCTGGACCCTCGTGTCAGAACTTCTTGACGGTACGATCATTCATGATTTGCGTGAGCACTTTGGCCGTTTCATGAAAATACCGCTTGGTCTTGTAGCTGGCGACCCATTGAATTCCTCGAATTGTGTTCGTTAAAAACATTTCGTCGGCTTGCAGCATTTCCTTCGGAGTGATGGTGCATTCGTAGACTTTAAAGCCATGCTCGAGCGCAGCGTTGATGACCGAGGCTCGCATGATTCCTCCGACAGGACCTGAGTCAAGGCTGGGTGTATACAAGACGCGATTGCTGACCAAGAAAAGGTTGGAATGCGATGATTCAACAATGCTTGATTGATGGTTTTGAATCAGTGCGTCGTCCAAGCCTTTTTCTTCGGCCCAAAGTGCAGCTTGGATGTAGAGTGCCGATGATAAATTTTTAAAGTTGGCAAACGGACCCACCAATTTTTTCATGTCGTTGAACACATCCACACTGAGCCCTTTGTCTGGGGAGTTCCAAAGATTATCCGTGAGCGGCTCAGCAGTGGCGAGCCATGCCATATCATTTGATTCAGGACGGTAACGTCCGCCTCCGTCTCTGAAAAACGTGATGCGCACCCTTCCGCCGTTTTGAACTCCATTCCGCGTGCACAACGCGATCAGCGAGTGAGCTAGTTTTTCCACGGTCAATCCTTGCTGATTGTGAATGCGATGGGCGGATAGACTCGCTGTAATTCGGTTCCAATGGAGATCCATATGTTGTGGAATTCCATGGCAAATCCGGATCGTTTCAAAAAAACCATCGGAATAAAGAAATCCACGATTGAACATGGAGTTGGGCAATTCGGAAATCGCTGTGATTTCACCATTGATCAGATAACACTGACGCTCTGTTGGTTGCCATTGAAATTGAGGCATGCCAATTATGGGGCTACGGGTTGTTGTTTGAGCATAGGGACATAATCCATCAAATCGCCATTGACGGGTATTTGCAATCCTGAAACACCTGCAGTCTCGCCAGCTTCGATGTCGCGTGCTTTGTCACCAATCATCCATGATTGAGCAGGATCAATGCGATGTTTGGCACAGGCCTTCTCAATCATAAGACCGCCGGGCTTACGTGTCAAACTTTCACCGAAATCCGGATGGTGTGGGCTGTAGAAAATATCTGTGATTTCAATTCCCTTTTCAGCACATTTTGATCTGAAATATGCGTGGATGGTGTTCACATCTTCGTGGGAATACAATCCTTTGGCTATTCCTCCTTGATTGGTGATTAAAATCAACTTGTAACCGAGGGAGTGCAATTCTTTGAGTGCATCCAGAGCGGTAGGTAAAAGAGTGAATTCTTCGATGCTTTTAGTGTAGTCACCAGGATCATGGTTGATCACCCCATCTCGGTCTAGAAATATTGCTTTGCTCAGTGAAGCCATTGAGCGAAGCTACGCCCCTTCACGGAATCCCCCAAGCATCATGCAATGGAAGTGCCGGGGAGGACATTTTCATGGACCTGAATGATAGCAGTTCCGTTGTCAGCATCCAATGCCCCTAGCATCAAAAATTCGGACATCATGGGACCAATCTGTTTTTTCGGGAAATTCGTGACGCCGACAATTTGCTTTCCAATCAAGTCATCGGGATTGTAACGCTCCGTGAGCTGGGCAGAAGTCCTCAGGGTTCCGCGCTTTTCACCAAAATCGACTGTGATGATGTATGCAGGAATCTTTGCTTCAGGAAATGGCTCGACCTGGACAATTCGTCCAACCTGCATTTGCACGCATTCGAATTGATCCCATTCAATCGGTGGTTTCATAACTCGAAAATTAGCGAATGAATCGTGAATTCCAGTCGGTTCAAGGTGTTGTAAATTTGAACCATGCCAGAAAGTAGATGGAAGTCTTTTGAAGCTTTTGACTCTGAGCAATGGCTCGAAGCCGTTGGAGACGCGAGGAACGTGCCAAACGCCACTTGGGATCAACCGATTTGGAGTGCCAATTTGGCGCCATTTGCCTTGCCTGCTCGTGGAATTGCCCCTCCTGAGGAAGGAAATCCATGGCAACTCCAGCAAAGCATAAAATCGCATCGGGAAATCATTCCGGCTCTTATGCATGGTGCGTCTGGTTTGCGACTTGATTTGGAAAGCAGCGGTTGCGATATGAATTGGCTAGAAGGAGTTCACCTCGATATGGTGGAACTTCATATTGATCCCGTCTTGTTTCAAAATGGCGCTCTGGATGTTCTATCTCTGCTGGATTCGGGGTGGTGCGGAACATGTTGCTTGGAGGTTGGTCAGGCAATCACAGACAAGGAATGGAACGACCACCAACGTCTTTTTGCCGATGCTCCTGATCTGCGCATTTGGAAATTTGGAATTGAAGACCATCGAAACCGCGCGCTCAATCTCGTGCAGGCAATGGTGGAATATTGCGCGTCAATGGATGTATGGCTGCAAAAATGCATGGCGTCAAATGCCCCGCTAGAACAAGAGCTTAATCGATTCGTATGGCGTTGGTGGACATCTGTTGATGTGATGGAAGAAGTAGCAGCATTGCGCGCATTGCGTGCCTTGTGGTCGAGATGGTTGAAAGAACATAAGCTTGAGGATCGACCAATCTGGATTGATGCAACGACGTCAATTGCTTCCTTTCGAGACGAGTTGGAATCGGATCACCTGATTGACTTAACTGCTGCTTCATATGCAGCTGTCATCGGAGGAGCCGATGGATTAGAGACGCTGCCGCACTTGGCAAAGGAAGGGAATGAAACCCCCAGAGATTCACCGCTTCGTTGGGCCCGAAACATCCAACACTTGATGCGTGAAGAGGCAGGTCTTCATCGCACGTTTGACCCAATGGGTGGGAGTCGGACGCTGGATACGTGGTCATCAAACATGCTCGAAGCGGCTTGGTCTTCTTACCTCAATACAAAAGCATGAAATTGAAGGCACATTACTCCGTTGCAAGCAATCATCAAGAGCACGAGCAATTCGGTCCAGGTCAAGCTCCTTTTTTGGGAGGTCCTTATGCAAGTATGTACACCTCTCGTCCTTGGACGATCCGTCAGTATGCGGGGTTTTCAACGGCTGAAGCGTCCAATGCTTTTTATCGCGCTAATTTGGCGGCAGGTCAGAAAGGACTGAGTGTTGCATTTGATTTGGCAACGCATCGAGGATACGACAGTGATCATCCGAGGGTCTCGGGTGATGTTGGGATGGCAGGTGTGGCGATTGATACGGTTGATGATATGAAGCGTTTGTTCGAGGGCATTCCTCTTGGAGAAATGTCTGTGAGCATGACCATGAACGGCGCCGTGCTTCCAATCCTCGCCTTTTACATCGTAGCGGCAGAAGAACAAGGTGTCGATTTGAAAGCTCTCAAAGGAACGATTCAGAATGATATCCTGAAGGAGTTTATGGTGCGAAACACCTACATCTATCCACCCAAGCCTTCGATGCGGATCATAGCGGACATCTTCCGGTATACTGCGAAACGCATGCCTAAATTCAATTCTATTTCCATTTCTGGATACCACATGCAGGAGGCAGGTGCTACCCCAGAACTCGAGCTAGCGTATACCATTGCAGATGGATTGGAGTATGTCAAGACTGGCCTTCGTTCTGGCCTTGATATCGATGCTTTTGCACCGAGGTTGAGTTTTTTCTGGGCGAGTGGAATGAATCATTTTGAGGAAATTGCCAAAATGCGAGCTGCACGGCTCATGTGGGCAGATTGTATGCTCAAGTTGGGAGCTGAGAATCCAAAGTCACTGATGCTTCGGACCCATACACAGACCAGCGGTTGGTCGCTGACAGCTCAAGATCCATGGAACAATGTTGCACGGACGACCTTGGAGGCAATGGCTGCAGTTTTTGGTGGAACTCAATCTCTGCACACAAACTCCATGGATGAGGCCATTGCGCTGCCGACCAAAGCCTCTGCTCGAGTTGCCCGGAACACCCAGATTTTCTTGCAGAATGAAGCAGGATTGTGCAAATCAGTTGACCCGTGGCACGGTTCTCGAATGATGGAAGATCTCACGCATCAAATGGTTGAAAGGGCTGATGCGCTGATCCAAGAAATTGAAGATGCAGGTGGAATGTCATCTGCAATTGAGCAAGGCATCCCGAAATTGCGAATTGAGGCGGCAGCGGCTGAGAAGCAGGCGCGAATAGACCGAAGCCAAGATCGATTGATCGGTGTGAATTTATTTGCGCTTGAGGAGGAAGAAGACCTTGATACACTTGAGATTGATCAGACGGTGGTAAGGGCTGATCAGATCAATAGAATCAATCAAGTAAAGGAGAAGCGCGATGCGTCTAGGGTGTCGGAGTCACTGAAGGCCCTCACGGATGGAACGGCGACGGACGCTAACCTACTTGAATTGGCGGTAACCGCAGCTCGTTCTCGTGCCACATTGGGAGAAATTAGTTTGGCGTTGGAAATGGTTTATGGCCGTTTCAAGCCGAAAACTCAAAAGGTGAGTGGTATCTTTTCCCGAGCAATGGAAGGCCAAGAAGCATATCAAGCAGTCGTAAAGAGGGCAGAGCAGTTTGCTTCACAGGTGGGTCGTCAACCGAGAATATTGGTTGCCAAAATGGGACAAGATGGCCACGATAGAGGAGCCAAGGTGGTGGCTTCTTCTTTTGCTGACTTGGGCTTTGATGTTGATTTGGGCGCCTTGTTTCAAACGCCTGAGGAAGTCGCTCAACAAGCTGTCGACAATGACGTCCATGTGGTTGGCATAAGTACCCTTGCGGCGGGACATAAGACGCTTGTGCCTGCTTTGGTTGGCGCTTTGAGATCATTGGGCCGCGAGGACATATTGGTAGTCGTCGGAGGCGTCATTCCCGCAAAAGATTACGACGCTTTGTTTGCCACGGGAGCCGTCGGTGTATTCGGACCGGGAACTCCGATCACCAAGTCAGCCTCAGAGATTTTAGAGGTTTTGTTGGACGCATACGCTTAATCCATTACAGATTGAAGCTAGCGTTTTTTCGGTCCATCAGCTTGAGGAGAGGAGAGGGGCGGTAACGTTCTTCCCCATATTCTTGCTGCATGGTTTCGAGTGTTCCGAGGACTTTTTCAATGCCCCAGTCATTGGCCCACTGCAGCAATCCTTTGGGGTAGTTCACACCTTTTGTCATGGCTGTCTCCAAATCCGTTGCGCTTGCAATGTTCAAACGCAGCGCATCAGCGGCTTCATTGATCAAAAGGGAGAGAATGCGATTTGAAATGATCATAAGTTGAGTTGAATCGGCAGTTGCTAAGTCTGCGGTTTCTTCTGCAGGCTTTCCGTCGTATACGTAGTATCCTCTTCCTGTTTTTTTACCAAGCCAACCGGCACCAACGTGCTGTTTTTGGATGAGGCTCGGGCGGTAACGCGGGTCGAAGTAGAAAGCTTCGAACACCGTGCAAGTAACAGCATAGTTCACATCATTGCCGATAAGGTCCATCAATTCAAAAGGCCCCATTCGAAATCCAATTGCTTTCATGGCCGCATCAATGGTTTCAATGCTATGCACGCCCTCTTCTGCAATGCGAAGTGCTTCACCATAAAAAGGCCTTGCGAGCCGATTGACGATGAATCCGGGCGTGTCTTTTGCAATCACAGCAGATTTCTTCCATTGGGCCATCAAAATTTGACATTGATCAACAACAGATGAATCCGTCTGGAGGGCAGGGACAATTTCTACCAGTGCCATCAAGGGAGCTGGATTGAAAAAGTGAAGGCCAATGAAACGTTCTGGATGATTTAATTTGCCGGCCAACTCGGTGACCGAAAGAGAAGATGTATTCGTAGCGAGAATCGTCATTGAATCGACTATTTCTTCGAGCTTTTGAAACAAGGACGACTTCGCTTCAAAATTTTCTACGATGGCTTCGATGATCAAGGCGCATCCAGTAACCTTCTTCAAATTATCTGTCCGCTTGATTCGTTCCTGCAGTGCATCAGAGCTTTCTTGCGTCCAGCGACCTTTGATCACCTGGCGCTCTGCAACTTTGGCTAAATCTTTCTGACTTCGTTCAAGCGCACCTTTATTTGTGTCGAACAGAATGACGGAGTGTCCAGCTTGAGCAGCAACTTGAGCAATCCCAGAGCCCATGGAACCTGCACCGATGATGGCAATTGAATGAAGATTGTCTGTCTTGGTCATGCGTTTTGGTGTTCTATCGAATGTGCCAAAGGTCGGCAATCTTGTTTTTATAGATTTGTGAAAAAGTAGATATGGACGCATTGGTAGAATTACAGGAATCCTCTGATTATTTAAAAGAACGAGGAATCGAGGAGGTTGACGTAGCAATTGTTCTTGGGACAGGCTTGGGTGGATTGGTGGAATCGATCGATGTAAAACACTCGTGGAGTTACAGCCAAATTCCGCACTTGCCTGTGGCAACGGTAGAACAGCATTTTGGCAAACTGATCTACGGCTTGCTTGAAGGCAAGAAGGTTTTGGCTTGGCAAGGACGGTTTCACTTCTACGAAGGATATAGCATGGAGCAAGTGGTGAAACCTGTTCGGATCTCCCGGATGTTAGGCGCAAAAGCTCTTTTGATTTCCAATGCTTCAGGGAGTTTGAATCCTGCTTTTAAGAAAGGCGGATTGATGTTGATTGAAGATCACATCAACTTGTTGCCTGATACTCCGCTTCGTGGAGCCAACTTCCCTTCCCTTGGGGATCGTTTTCCAGATATGAGCGAGCCTTACGACTTGGCTCTGAGAAACCTTCTAAAGGCAATAGCTTCCGACTGCGGAATTGCCCTTTCTGAAGGAGTATACTGCAGCGTGGCAGGTCCCCAATTGGAGACAAAGGCGGAGTACCGTTACTTAAAAACGATTGGAGCAGATGCTGTGGGGATGTCAACCGTGCCTGAGGTAATTGCGGCGGTGCACATGGGAATGCCTTGCGCTGCAGTGAGCGTTTTGACGGATGAGTGCAATCCTGAAGCATTGGAACCATTTGATTTGAATGAAGTCATTTCCATGGCGCAATTGGCTGAGCCTCTTCTTACGAAACTCTTTGTTCAGTTAGTCGCGCAGATGCCCCAATTGAAATAGGGCGAAAAAGTGCTTGAAATTAATGGCACCACTCTTTTCAGCTATAAAGTGCTGATATACAGATATAAACAATGGGGTTTGGCGGTCTTGCTTGTGCATTTATTGCACTATGATCTTTAGAATTCCCACAACTCGTTGCTTGGATTGTAACAGTCCATTGAAAGGCAGGATGGATAAGAAATTCTGCAATGATGTATGCCGTGTCCGCAACCATCGGAGAATAAGTGATCGCGCAAAAACGGTGAAGCGCGTTGAAAAGGTTTTGATTCGAAATCGTTCATTGCTGGTCTCGTTAAAGCATAGAGCTGAGATCAAAATGACCGAAGAAGGACGTTTTGTTTGGCTGCGTCGGAATGGATTTGATTTTAACTTCCATACGCATGTTCAGCCATTAGAGGACGGGCGATTGGCAATTATGTGCTTTGAAGAAGGATACATTTTGCACGGCGAAGGCTTGATCTCGTGGTCAGATATGCCGGAGAAATTACTTTCGCGGCTTCCGCTTTGACCGACTCGACTTGCCTTTGCTGCCCTTCTTTTTTTTCTCGTGAAATGCGCCCTTGTAATTGGGGTCTCGTTTTCGCAGTTCACCATCAATTTCACGCGCTTGAATTTGGCGCTCGTATTTCGGGGTCTCAAACTCTTCGAGTGACTCAGGTGCTGTGATTTCTTCGAGTGGCCCACCAACGAGCGTTTCAATTCGTTCCAGGGCATAGCGCTCAGCGGGGTCGTTCAGCGTAAGTGCAGTGCCATCGCGAAAAGCTCGACCAGTTCGTCCAATGCGGTGAACGTACTCATGAGGATCACGTGGTACGGAAGCGTTGATCACCATTTCTGTTTCGGGCACATCAATTCCTCGACTTGCAACATCCGTCGACACCAACACTTTGACCAATCCAGAGCGAAAGTCATCCATCGCATTGATTCTAGAATTCTGCCCTTTGTTGCTATGAATTGTACGAATTTCAAAATCAAATGATCGCTGCAGGTAGCGAGCAAGATTTTCAGCTTCTTCTTTTTTGCGTGTAAAAATCAACAATCGCTTGTCGTTGAGGTGGTGTGTTATCCACCATTCGATGAAAGCAATCTTCGTTCGCAGGTTTGGAAGTTCCAGCTTCATCTGCCGAACCGTCTCAACAGGAGTGGATTGAGGCGTTACTTCTATGCGCGTAGGCCAGAGGAGAAATTCATCAGCAAGCCTTTCAACACGAGCGGGAAATGTCGCCGAGAAGAGCATGTTCTGCCGCTTGTTTGGGATGATTTCTTGGATTTGTCGAAGTTGAGGCATGAATCCCATGTCCATCATTCGATCTGCTTCATCCAGAACCAATTGCTTGATGTGTTTGGTCTGAATGTGTCCGTGGCTGTAAAGTTCAATGAAGCGACCAGGAGTGCAGATGACCAAGTCGCATCCCGTTTTCAGCTTCTCAATTTGTGTTTTTGGACCAATGCCACCGTAAAGCGCCAAAATTCGAAGATCCGTGTATGCCGCAAATTTAAGAGCCTCTTGATGAATTTGAAGTGCCAGTTCTTTCGTTGGTGCCAAAATCAGCGCACGAGGGTCATTGTGTTGGGCATATTTGAGGTTTTGGAGCAGCGGCAAAAGAAAAGCAGCTGTTTTTCCGGTCCCGGTTTGTGCAATCCCAATGACATCTTGCCCGGAACGGAGGGGCGGGATCGCCTTGATCTGAATTGGAGATGGCTCAGTGTAGCCGGCGTCTTTAATCGCATTTAGGAATTGTCGGGTAAGCTTGAGCTCAGAAAATGTCATGTTACAAAGTTAGGTTGCCTAAATTGCGCTCGAAAGATGCAGGAGACATTTGCTCATATGAGGCCTTTTTTAGAGGAGGAAGTTCCCGCGGCGATTCAAACCTTGCTTGGATCATTGGATTGGTCGGCGCAGCTGACCCCTTTTATCGGAGACCAAGCATCTGCGGAGATTCTGGAGGGCATAGCGAAGATTCGAAGTGTCCAAGAATTCCAATCTGAGGTGTCAAAGCCTTTTGTTCAATTGGTCTTGGATAAAACAGCTGATGAAGTCACATTTTCTTTTCCGGAAGACTTTGATTCTCATGGAGCGTTGTTCATTTCAAATCACCGTGACATTGTTTTGGATCCGTCGCTCATCAACATGGGCCTATTGTCACTAGGTCACCCAACCACTCAAATTGGAATCGGAAGCAACTTGCTATCAACTCCCTGGGTGGAAGCGTTGGTTCGTTTGAATAAAAGCTTCATCATCAGCCGAGGTGGAACTCCACGAGAGCAGCTGATGAGTAGCGCGGAAGTGGCAGAATATGTCAGACACGTAATTTTAACCGAACATTCAAGCTTGTGGTTAGCGCACCGTGAAGGAAGAGCAAAAGACGGAGATGACCGCACATCGCCTGCATTGATTCGGATGCTCGTCAACAGCAAAGACGGAGAGGATTGGAATGCCATGCGGGTGCATCCTGTGACGCTGAGTTACGAATGGGATCCCTGCGATGGAATGAAAGTTCGAGAACTACTGCTTCGTGATGTCAATGACGGAGAATATGAAAAGAAGTTAGGCGAGGATGAAAGGAGCATGAAGCAAGGACTTTTTGGTTCCAAGGGGTCGGTGCACATCGCTTTTTCGGCTCCCTTGAAATGGGAGGCACCTCCAGAAGGTGTCAGACCTGCGGTCAATATGGCCAATCAAATGGATCAAAAAATTCATGCCGGCATGAAGGAATGGCCTTCTCAGCATTGGGCCGCACGGCAGTTGATGCAAGTTCGAGCTACGACTGATGAGAAATGGCCTGAAGGCTGGGAACCTGATGCGGTGACTGAGGAGGTCAGTCAAAGCTGCATTAGAAGGTTGGACACCATCGTTGAGATGATGGGAGATTTGCCCTTTTCACGGGATGAAATTATTTTGAAGTGGTGCGAAATCACCGCTGCACCATTGTGCAATCGTGCTCACTCAGCCCATCAGGAATGGGCATGATGCGATTGATCGTTAAGCTCCTCTGTAGCTTCTAGCAACTTCAGCACACGCAATCGAACCTGCAACTCCCGCATTCAAGGACTCTGCTCGCCCGAAACGAGGGATGGTTATCTTTTCATGCGAAACGTTATTTGCCTCTTGCAGTCCATGACTCTCTGATCCAATCCAGATCAGTCCCGGCTTCCATACTACGTTGTCATACGTTGTTCCATCTAGATCCATTGCATAGTGCTGCAAGGATTCAGTATTGGGAATGCAGTCAGCGGTCCAGTTCAGGACTGGAACCTTAAAAATGGAACCCATCGAAGCCTGAACACATTTGTTGGACCAAGGGTCGGTGGTATGCTCAGTGACAAAAACTGCTGCCATTCCAAACCAGTCGGCAGAACGAATCAAGGTGCCGAGGTTTCCGGGGTCTTGGATCCCATCGGCGACGAGAACAAATGGTGCTTTTTGCGTTGGCAATTCATCAAAAGTTAAAGAGGCGTCATGAGTGGGAATGTGAGCGACAGCCAAGAGTCCTGGGGGCGTCTTCATTTGTGACATCCGCTCCATCTCCTTTGAACTCACGGAAGTGGAACTTTCGATAAGTTGTTCTGGAATGTACTCGTCCATACCTTGTGTATAGTAAATTCGCTCAATCCCAATAGGACTTGAGGTCAACTCCGCAATGTTTTTCACACCTTCAACAATGAATTGTCCACGCAGGCTGCGCTCGCTTCGTTTGCTTAAGGATTTGATTAGGAGGATCTCTTCGCGGTTCATGGGCTCTAAATGGGTGGGACGAAGGTATGCATATCTATCTGCTGTTTGCTTGATTGTTGTTTCCGGATGTTCGCCTCTTCGATTATTGGATGATGAAGCTGTATTCGTTGCAGAACAAGAAATTGAATGGCCGGACGCTCAAAAAAGCGCAGTGGATGAATCGGTTTTTGATTCGGGAATGCGGATATCGTCCAATTCCAAATTTTTAGGAATCCGGGTTCCAATGCTCCTGCACGGCATGGTTCGACCTGAAGCACTCGAGCGCTCAATCAAGAGGAGGACAGAATCGAATAAGCCCGTCGGTGGACTGCGGTGGTGGTTGTCCCAGAAAGTGGGAGAGGTGCCGGCGTCGTTGGACCTTTACAAAGTCGAACGAACGGCGTTGAATATTCAGGCCATTTGCAAGCAAATGGGCTATTTAGATGCTGAGTGTTTCGCAGTGATAGATACCATAAAACAGCGAACAGTCTGCATCCGGTATGCTCTGAGTCCCGGCAGTCTTTGGACGATCGCTGATATAGAATGGCGGGATTTAGGATCAGCTTTGGGGCAAACTACGTTTGAGATAAACACGGGCCTTGAAGCTGGGCAAGCCTTCTCAGTCGAAGAACTCGAAAACGCCCGGAATTCGATGGCACAGGATTTTCGGGACAGGGGTTTCGCCTCTATTCAAGCCTCCCACATCAATTTTCTTGCAGATACGCTTTCATTGAATGGAAGCCACGAGGTGCACATGCTGATTCAACTATCTCCCGAGGGTTGGGCAGATGATCAAACTCCAAGGGCGCACAAGCAAGCTCGATTTGGGAACGTATCATGGTCCATCGACGGGATTGATAGCGATTCTTTGCTTCGAGCAAGCGTGGTTGATTTCCTAATGGCCATTGAACCTGGTATGCGTTACAACGAAGGTGTTTTGCAACAAACCCAGCGCAGATTAACGGAATTGCCATGTGTTTCAAGGGTCGATATACCTGGGTCGCTAAACGGCTTAAAAAACGAAGAATTGGTCTATGATGTCAATGTCCTCATTCACCCCGCCAAGCGTTTCGGAATGACAACAGCCCTTGACATGACCCGCACAGATGCGCGCTACGGCCCAATCCTGAGTTGGTCTTTGATGGACCGACTTGCAACACGACGAGGAGACGAATGGGACATTCACTTGTCCGGAGGATTGACTTCCACACGACCATTCACGTATTCGAGTGATTATCTCGTACCCAATAGCGCAACTTGGTCGGTGGAAGCTCATTATTCAACGTTGGGGATCCCTCCGTTTTCACTCGGCAATTTGCGTCCTTCGAATCACGCGCGTTCTGAGTTTGCTTTCACTTGGGCTCGAGAGAATCGACCAGAGTACGCGCAGAATTCTTTGATTTTCAAATGGGGTTTTCACTTTGTCGAGAATCCAGCCCGCAGAAGCGAAATCCGCATAGACCTCTTTGAATTCAGGCGATTGAAAGTTGAGAGTGGAGTGGGTTTTCAGCAATGGCTAGAAGAACAATCGAATCCGTTTTTAACGGCAAGATTTCAGGATTACGCATCCATATTGTCACGAGTGGATTGGAGGACGAATTGGTCCTTGTTGAATCGATTGCGGGGGTCGTTTAGAATCCAAGCAGAATGGACCGGTTGGGGGCTTGAAGCAATTGGGAAACGTCGAAACTGGAACGCGAACGATTCGGGGCAGTTGTTGCTCGGAAACATCCCTTTTGCTCATTATTTCAGAAGTGAAGCAGCATGGACATGGGAGTTAAAGGGACTCAGATTTTCTGGGTTTTCGTGGCACGGAAGGCTCAGGGGCGGCTGGTCAGTCAATGGTGCCAACTTCAATGGCATTCCATTTGATCGATCGTTTTTTGCAGGAGGTGCAAATGGACTGAGGGGATGGAGTGCCCGTGATGTTGGACCAGGTTTTGCTGACCCCGACGATTTCAATAGTGGTTTCATATCTGGCCTTGGTGATGTTCAAGGGGAGTTGAGCGTTGAAGCCAGGAAATCACTGAACGATGTTCTTGAAATGGCAGTTTTTTCTGACCTCGGAAATGTCTGGCTTCAGGGTTCAGGTGCCGTCGACATCAACCCTCAAAGAACATTCAACTTGAAATCATTGGCTTGGGGTGCCGGATTGGGGATGCGATTGGATTTGGAGTTTTTTGTCTTTCGAGTGGATGCTGCATTGCGCATTCATGATCCTTCTAAGCCGCAAAGCCAACGTTGGATTTCAGAGGGGAAACCGAACGGTGCCGTCCACTTGGGCATTGGTTATCCTTTTTGATGATCAGTTTCAGGATTGCTTTAACTTAGCCGAGAAATTTGACACAATATGGGCTGGTTTAAGCGAATACAAGACGGAATCACAACCAAGAGCACGGAGAAGAAAGAGATTCCCGAAGGTGCATGGCACCAATGTCCTAATTGCAAGACAGTTGTGACTTCGCAGCAGCATGCTGATCGCATTCATGTTTGCAATTATTGCGGTCATCATGATCGCATCGGCAGTGAAGAATACTTTGCGTTGCTTTTCGACGAAGGCAAGTACCGAGAAATTGCTCCCAAGATTGAAAGTGAGGACCCATTGACTTTCAGCGATACGAAAACATATGCTAGCCGACTCGAGGCTGCAAAGAAAAAGACTGGTCTTACTGATGCGTTGCGAACCGCTGCAGGTGACTTGGGTGGAATTCCAGTTGTCATAAGTTGCATGGACTTTCAATTCATTGGAGGTTCGATGGGAAGTGTTGTTGGAGAAAAAATTGCTCGTGGAATTGATTTGGCATTGAAAAAGGGTTGTCCTTTTGTTTGCATCAGTAAATCCGGCGGTGCACGCATGATGGAGGCGGGATTGAGCTTGATGCAAATGGCAAAGACAAGCGCAAAATTGTCCCTTTTGGCAAAGGCGGGTCTTCCTTACATATCCGTTCTTACAGATCCTACTACTGGGGGCGTTACGGCTTCATTTGCCATGCTCGGAGACATGAACATTGCAGAGCCCAATGCACTCATCGGTTTTGCTGGACCACGTGTTGTGAAAGAGACAATTGGCAAAGATTTGCCTGAAGGATTCCAGCGATCGGAATTCTTGTTGGAACATGGTTTTCTTGATGCCATTGTGGAGCGCAAAGACCTCAAGTCCCAGATTGCATTTAGCCTGAGGGCTATGTACGATGCACCTGAAGGTTCAAGGTCTTAAGAAATATATGCCTTTGGTGTTTCATGATAGCCATTAAAAAGAACGCGAGCGTTGCTAACCAAAGCCGTAAGGTCTATCTTCGCGCCTTTATTCACATCACGAACATCTAAACGATTTCGACATGTACTATTTAGACGCAGACAAAAAGAAAGAGTTTTTTGCCGATCATGGGGCAAATGACAAGGACACAGGCAACTCCGAAGCGCAGATTGCCATGTTCTCTTACCGAATTGCTCACTTGACTGAGCACTTGAAGAAGAACCGCAAAGATTTCCATACCCAACGTGCTTTGATTAAGCTAGTGGGCAAGCGACGAAAGTTGTTGGATTATCTCTACGTTAAAGATATCACGCGTTACCGTGAAATCGTGGCCAAACTCGGTTTGCGCCGCTAATTATTAAATTCTAAAACGAGAGAGGCAATTGGTAACAAACCATTGCCTTTTTCGTTTTTTTTATATGCCTTGGCTCAAGGGGGTTCAAGGTCGAAGATGCATTTACAGGAAAGATGAATTATACGGTACACAACCAAACCATTGATCTCGGCAACGGGCGCGAGATCACACTAGAAACCGGCAAGCTTGCAAAGCAAGCGCACGGTTCAGTCGTCGTTCGATGCGGCGACACAATGTTGCTGGCAACAGCGGTTTCTTCGCACGAAGTGCGAGATGACATGGACTTTTTGCCACTCACGGTAGACTACCGCGAAAAGTATGCAGCAGCAGGACGATTCCCAGGGGGATTTTTCAAACGTGAAGCGCGACCTTCTGATACGGAAGTTCTCGTCATGCGACTCGTTGACCGCGCTCTGCGCCCAACGTTCCCTTCAGATTATCATGCTGGTACACAGGTGATGATTCAATTGATGTCATCCGATGCTGAAGTTTTGCCTGACAGCTTGGCTGGTTTGGCGGCTTCGGCTTGTTTAGCAGTAAGCGATATACCATTTGACGGTCCAATTTCTGAAGTTCGAGTGGCTCGGATCAATGGCGAGTTCGTCATCAATCCGCACCGAACTGAGTTGGAAAGTGCAGACATGGACATGATGGTTGCCGGAAGCATGGACAGCATTGTCATGGTTGAAGGCGAGATGTCTGAAGTCAGTGAAGGCGAGATGGTCGACGCTATTGAAGCAGCTCACAAGGCCATTCAAGCGCAATGTGAAGCTCAAATTGCTTTGGCCAAGAGCACGGGACATTTCGGCGTTCAACGCGAGTACTCGCATGAGAATCATGACGAGGATTTGCGATCACGCGTAAATGCTGCATTGACAGATACGTTCTACAAAGCAGCGCAAGACGGAAAGACGAAGGAGGAGCGCAAGGCATCTTTCAATTCCATCAAAGAATCTTTCTTGGAGACACTTTCTGCAGAAGAGCGAAGTGAGAAGGGGTTCATGTTGCGCCAATACATCGGAGCAGTTCAAAAGAAAGCCATCCGCGATTTGTTGCTCAATGAGAACACCCGTTTGGACGGACGAAAGCCAACTGACATCCGAGCGATTTGGACGGAAGTGGATTACCTCCCCGGAACGCATGGAAGTTCAATTTTCACGCGAGGTGAGACACAGTCTTTGACAACACTTACCCTCGGTACAAAGCTCGATGAGCAACTCATCGATGGTGCGCTTGTTCGCAAGACAGAGAAGTTTTTGCTTCACTACAACTTCCCACCTTTTTCTACAGGTGAGGAACGTCCATTGCGAGGCACGAGCCGTCGCGAAGTGGGACACGGAAACCTCGCATTGCGAGCGTTGAAACCCATCTTGCCTCCGGTTGATCAATGTCCATATACCATTCGATTGGTTAGTGAAATTCTAGAATCAAACGGATCATCATCCATGGCCACTGTTTGCGCAGGCACGTTGGCATTGATGGATGGCGGTATCCCAATCAAGGCACCTGTTTCAGGAATTGCAATGGGCTTGATCACAGACAAGGAATCAGGCAAGTACGTTGTGCTTTCAGACATCTTGGGAGATGAGGATCACCTTGGGGACATGGACTTTAAGGTCACTGGAACTGAGAAAGGCATCACAGCATGCCAAATGGACATCAAAATTAAGGGGTTGAGTTTCCAACAGCTTCGTGAAGCTTTGGAACAAGCTCGTGAAGGACGCCATCACATTCGCCGTGAGATGTTGCACAGCCTTCCGGAGCCACGCGAGGACTACAAAGACCACGCCCCACGAATTGTTGCTTTGGAAGTTCCAGGTGAATCCATTGGTCCAATCATTGGCCCAGGTGGAAAAATAATCCAAGAAATTCAAGCGGACACGGAGACCGTAATCAGCATTGAAGATGTGGACGGCAAAGGAATTGTAGAGATTTCTGCATCGAACAAGTCAGCCATTGAAGCGGCTGTGGCGAAGATCAAGGCCATCGCATTCCCTCCAACGGTAAACATTGGTGAGGAATACGAAGGAAAGGTCAAGAGCATTATGCCGTATGGTGCGTTTGTCGAAGTCATCCCCGGCCAAGATGGACTGTTGCACGTTTCTGAATTGGATTGGAAACGCGTTGACCGCGTTGAGGATATCCTCAAAGAAGGCGAGGTCGTCAAGTTCAAAGTTGTTGGACGTGATGAGAAGACGGGCAAAATTAAGTTAAGCCGCAAAGCCTTGATGCCAAAGCCTGAAGGCTACGTGGAGCGCCCAGAGCGATCACGTGGTGATCGTGGTGGTGATCGTGGTCGTGACCGCGGACCTCGAAGCGACCGCGGACGAGATCGTGGCCCACGACGAGAGGAAGGTTCATCTTCGGATTCGGAGTAACCTTTTGAAGCAACTTGGAGTAAAACGCAGAATTAGAATTGATAACTAAGGGATCCAATAAATGAGGCAGCTTAAAATTACAAAGCAGGTAACTAACCGCGAGACAGCATCGTTGGACAAATACCTTCAAGAAATTGGACGGGTCGACTTAATTACTGCCGAAGAGGAAGTAGAGTTGGCACGAAGGATCAAGAAGGGTGACCAAGTAGCCTTGGAAAAACTTACCAAAGCCAATCTCCGTTTTGTGGTTTCAGTTTCGAAGCAATATCAAAATCAGGGTTTGTCATTGCCTGACTTGATCAATGAGGGCAACCTCGGTTTGATCAAAGCAGCGCAGCGTTTCGATGAGACTCGTGGATTTAAGTTCATCTCATATGCTGTTTGGTGGATCCGTCAAAGCATCTTGCAAGCACTGGCAGAACAGAGTCGAATTGTGCGTTTGCCGTTGAATAAAATTGGTTCGATCAATAAAATCAACAAGGCATTTGCCCGCTTGGAGCAAGAATTCGAACGACCGCCTACTGCTGCTGAATTGGCTGAAACATTGGACATGACCTTGGATGAAGTGAAACAAAGCATGAAAAATGCTGGACGTCACGTATCCATGGACGCACCTTTGAAGGATGGTGATGAGTCTTCGAGCAACATGTATGACGTGATGCGAACAGGGGATACTCCTGCACCAGACACGGATTTGATGACTGAATCTCTTCGGAAGGAGATTGAGCGTTCTTTGCGCACCTTGACTCCAAGGGAAGGCGATGTTATTCGACTTTATTTTGGTTTGAACGGAGAGCACCCAATGACCCTCGAGGAAATTGGCGAGCGATTTGACTTGACGCGGGAACGTGTTCGGCAAATCAAGGAGAAAGCCATTCGACGACTGAAGCATACGAGCAGAAGTAGAATTCTCAAAAGCTACTTGGGCTGATCCAAGAGCATTTGCAATGAAGAAAAAAGCCATGTGATCCAACTGCGGATCACATGGCTTTTTTGTTTTCTGCAGTTCGACTCAGGCACATCCGCACTTTTACACACAATTATCGATTGCTGTGATCGTTTCCGTATCAAACTTCTGCATCTTTGTTGATGATGTCAAAATCTATTCACCTCACGTTAGCCGCATTGATTGGATGTGCCTTTACAGCGCTTGTAATGAGCTCTGGATGCGGGAAAGTGAGTTATTCAGAGGATTCAAGTTTAACATTGGAATTCTCAGCTGACACTGTTCTGTTTGACACGGTATTTACGACAATTGGATCTGTCACGCTTCCCCTGAAGGTGTTCAATCCGAACAACAGTGCAGTGCGTATTGATGCGATTGAATTGTCGGAAGGGTTGGATTCACCGTTTCGAATCAACGTGGATGGAGCCATTGGACCGAGCGTAACAGACTGGCCTATTCTGGCAAACGACAGTTTGTGGATTTTCATTGAGGTTACAGTGGACCCAACGCAAGGAAGCACGCCGTTTGTTATTGAGGATTACATTCGTTTTGTCACAAATGGCAATGAGCAACGCGTAACCTTGGCGGCATGGGGACAAAATGCGCGTTTTCACGGTGGACTGGACCAAATCACCATTTTACCATCATGTGATGAAACTTGGGCCGCGGATTTGCCCCACGTGATTTATGGAATTGTTGAAGTTGAGCCGGGCTGCTCCTTGACCATTCTTCCAGGCACCCAAGTTCACGTCCACAACGGTGGAGGGCTGTTGGTATACCAATCTACATTGAATATTGCAGGTCAATTGGGACAAGAAGTTGTCTTTCAAGGCGACCGATTGGATGAGAATTATGAAGATTATGCCGGACAGTGGGGAATTGAGCTTGACTTTGAATTTGAAACAGAATACGGTATTGAAGAGGTGACAGCCCAGCGCGGTGGAATCTGGCTTCGCGGCGGAGTAGAATGTGAAATCCGCCATGCTATTTTGAAAAACGGCACCATTGGGTTGCAAGTAGATACAGCAGGAACATCTGATGCCGCTGCATTGACAATACAGAATACTCAAATCTATAATATGAGTGCCATTGGAATGCTAGCGCAAGGCGCCACGATTGATGGCTACAATAATTTGTTTTATGATTGTGGCCAAACCACTGCGGCCTTTACCCTCGGAGGGATTTATCAGATGGATCATTGTTCTTTCTTGAATTATTGGTCTGAGGGTGTGAGGCAGGCTCCTTCTGTTTTGATGACAGATTGGTACGAAGACATCAATGGTCAAATTCAGCTTCGAAGCTTCGAGGGGAGCGCTTTCAACAACTGCATATTTTGGGGCAACAACCATTCTTTGACAGATTTTGATGAGTTTGTGGTCAGCCTATTGAACCCGCCCACTGAGCCGTTTATTCGTCATACCGCTGTTGATGTTCAAGACGTTGACTTTCCTTTGAGCATTCTTGAAGACTGCACGGTCGATGATGCTCCTCCGTTTAATTCCATCACTTCAAGAGATTTTCACATCGAATCAAATAACGCGCTTTGGGATGGTTCGTTTGGTCAATTTTCAATTCCTGTCGATTTGGATGGAAATCCAAGAATTATCGGTAATCCTGACAAAGGGTGCTATGAAAGACAGTTTTAACACGTTTAGCGTGTAACTTTTCATCTGGCTTTGTCGTAAGGGGGACTCCATGATGACCACAGGAATCCTTGATGCGTTGATGCGACTGTTCGCCCTTTTTGCCTCTGGCAGAAGTGCGCGTGAGGCCATGGTGGGCCGTCAAGTTGCAAGCAGGTATCTCTTGGGACGGTTATCACGCTCGGTAACGGAGGACTATTTAAAGCGTTACGATGAAGCCCTTGTGAAGCTGAATCGCAAGATGCCTCCCTCTACAGACCCGGTTTTACTCGCGAAGCGCAAGTCGAAACTTTCGGTTAAGCTGCTTGTGTTGTGCAACAAAGTAAAAGGAGAGCTCACTGCGAAAGACCGCCTAGTTGTTTTCATTCGTTTGGCTGAATTGGCCAAGTCAACTGGAACAATAGATGATTCTGACAGCTTTCTGAATGCCGTTGGGAATGCATTGAATTTGTTGGAAAACGATTTGGATGTGCTCAAACAGTTTGTCAAGATTAATTCAAGGGATGAAACCCTTCCTTATGAGATGACTGGCGGATCTATTTTTGCAATGCCAGTAGGCGAGGGGCATGGAGAGGAACCGCTTCTGCTATGCCGAACAAGCATGGAAGACATGTTTTTTGTGAAGGATGTTGCACGAGGAGATTTGCGATTGAATGGTGTTCCCATTGTTCAAAGTTGTTGTCTTCCCATGACACAGGGAAGTGTTGTGAAAGATGCAGCAGGACATTCGCTGTTTTTCAGTGATATTCTTCAGCATTCAGCGGTGCATTCTTCAGAAAGTGACCGCATATCGTTTGTCGTCCAGGACATAGCACATTTCTTTAAGTATCCTGCAGAGCCTGCTTTGAAGCCTTTGACCATTGAGGCTCAGGACGGACAACTCATCGGCATTATGGGTTCAAGCGGGTCAGGTAAATCAACCCTTCTCAATATCCTCAACGGATCGCAAGAGCCTAGTTTTGGACGGGTACTACTCAATGGACGTGACATATACAATGAAGAAGAATGTGCCTCGGGTCTCATTGGACATATCGCACAAGATGATGTCCTGATTTCTGAGTTAACGGTCAAAGAAAACTTGCGCTTTAGCGCTGAGTTAAGTTTGGGGAATTGGCAAAGCGGTGCCATTGAATCTCATGTGGACGAGACGCTCAAGAGTTTGGGCCTGTGGGAAATTCGAGATTTGCGCGCCGGTTCTGTCATGGATAAGACCATTTCAGGTGGCCAGCGAAAACGTTTGAACATTGCTTTGGAATTGATCCGTGAGCCTGCGGTCTTATTCGTCGATGAGCCTACGAGCGGGTTGTCCAGCCGAGACAGCGAGCAAATCATGGATTTGCTGAAAGAATTGGCACTGCGTGGAAAATTGATTTTTGTCGTGATTCACCAACCGAGCTCAGATATTTTCAAGTTATTTGATCGATTGCTATTGTTGGATATTGGTGGTTACCCGGTATTTCAAGGGAATCCATTGCAGAGTTTGGCTTACTTCAAGCAGCTTTCGAATCAAGTCCAATCAACAGATTTGGTTTGCCGTGATTGTGGGACCGTAAACCCTGAGTCAATCTTTGAAATCATCGAATCATGCATGGTCGATGAGTATGGTCAGGTAACATCCAATCGGAGGGTTTCTCCGGAAGAATGGTTTGACTTTTACAATGTATTTATTGCCAATGGAATTGAGCCAGATAAAGCTTTGCAGGATATGCCAACGGCATTGGTCGCTCCATCCTGGCTGAAGCAATGGAAAACTTACTGGTCCCGCGATTTTAAATCGAAACGGAGCAATCGGCAGTACATCCTGATGAATCTTCTGCAAGCTCCGCTTCTAGCTCTATTTCTAGCCACATTCACGCGTTTTCAAGACGGCGGTGCTGCATACAGCTATCGATTGAGCGAGAACTTGCCACAATTTTTGTTCATTTCTGTCATCGTATCTCTTTTCTTGGGCTTGAGTTTTAGCGCTGAAGAAATATTTCGAGATAGGCCACTCTTGAAAAGGGAGCGATTCCTAAAGTTGAATTGGAATGCCTATTTGACATCCAAAATAGCGCTAATGTTCAGTCTTTCAGCGATTCAGAGTTTGATGTATGCCACCATTTCTATCTTGATTCTCAAGATTCCCAATGCATTCGGCACGTTGTTTTGGACGCTGTTTAGTTTGAGTGCCTTTGCCAATTTGCTTGGCCTGAACCTTTCTTCTGCCATGCGCTCGGCGAAGACGATTTACATCATGATCCCATTGTTGATCATTCCTCAAATTATTTTTGGAGGAGCAATCATTCGGTTTGATCGCTTCAATCCTGTGTTTACGGAAGTAGACCGAGTTCCTTGGATTGGAAATATCATGGCTTCTCGCTGGGGGTTTGAAGGCATTGCGGTGGATCTCGCACGAAACAATGAATCGGATGCCCCCTTCATTGCTTGTGAAGACCGTTTGGAGCGATCCGCATGGAGGAGAGACTTTTGGTTCAAGTCTTTTCAATTGATTGAGGACAAAGAATTGCGAATGGCAGAATGGGAGGGTGCTTTATCAGAATTGCACTCTTGGGATTATGACACGCATTTGATTGAAAGCGATCAAGAAATGCGCAATGCTTTCAAGGATTCTTACAAGACAGCTTTTCGACAGCGCGACTCGATAAGGAATGGACGAGCAGAATCGACCGATCTGCAATTGTTGAAGGATAGGCATCACAACGCGTCCTTGCATTCTTGGGTCATGCAAACTGACCGAACGAGGCGGGTCTCAATGACCAGCCGAGGTTTGGTACAAGAGACCTCCTTTATCCACCAACTACCGTTGGGACGACAAGCTTGGAATGCACCGTTTTATGCACCCATGAAATCGATAGGCTCATTGTCGATTGCAACTTCCTTGTTCAACCGATTCGTGCTGTGGGTGATGATCTTATTGATGTACGTCGCTTTGGTCAATCGTATGCCTGAACGCTTGGGTTGGGGAAGACGAATGAGTTAATACCCTCAAGAGGAGGTGGCGATTAGCCGAAAGGGAATGTCGATAATGGCGTCATAGTCTTCGCCTGCCTCCAACATGTCTTCATCTTCCTCTTCGTAGTACCAGTGAACACTGGCATGAGGGGCGGCTTTTTCGATGCGTTTGAAAAGGTCCATAAGGCACTTACTGCTGCTGGTGTTGAAATATTCAAGCTTCACAGAAATGGACACATCTTTGTCCATACTCGTGGCGTTTAAATCGATCCATTCCAACAGCGGTTTGTAAAATTCAATGGAATTCTCAGGGATCGAGCGTCCACTTAAGGACATCGAAATGGGATCTTTCGCGAACTTTACTGCTGGGGTTTTCGCTGTACCGTCTAGTAAGATGTCACTCATTTCAGTTCTAGTTTGGTTAAAAAAACAACGTGCCGCTGATCATTGTTCATATTGAGGAATTCAACAAAAACTTGCCCTTGACTTTTCCGAATGAGCTCATTCAAGCCAACACCAGCGCCACCATGTTCGCTGCGCTTTTGATGCGCTATTTTGTTCCGCTGGATTTCCCGTAACTGATTCAGATCTGATCCATTCAATTTACGCAGAGTTTCCTTGAGGTAGGTTTCCTGTTCCATAGAAACAGGATTTTCTGTGCGCATCCACCAATGGGTTGATTGGTCTGAAACGACTTCAAAAGAAACATTGGACTTTGGATAGCCTGCATGATGATGCAGGTTTTGGAGCAATTCGATGGCAACACGTAAGATGCGTTTCTTTTGCAGAGCACTTGACTCGATGGCATTTAGGCGCTGCTCAACCCAATCCAAAATGAACGAAGTGGATGATTCTTCGACTGCTCCGCGCCACCGAAACTCCATGTTATCTAGTATCGTTGCTTCCAAATCAAAATCCGTCCGCAAGGGACGTGCGCCGATTTCAGAAGGGTTTGCCAAGGACATGTATCAAAGTAACGCGATAGATACGACCTTAGCTGACCTATACGGAGATAGTAATGAGTAAAAACTTGTGGAAAAGCGACCCTGATTGGTTTGAGCCTTGGTTTAACAGGCCAGAATACCACGTTCTGTATGGAGATCGCTCTCAAACTGAGGCAAATGACTTTATAAAAACCTTGGTGAATCAGACAGTTCTAGGCGACAATGGTCAACGCATATTGGACTTGGGTTGCGGAGCTGGGCGTCATGCGGCTGCAATGGCTTCGCATGGCAATCGCGTCATAGGAATGGATTTGAGCAACAATAGCATAGCGAGTGCTCGTTCGATGCACGCAGACTTACGGGACTGGCTTGACTTTAGGGAGGGTGATATGCGAAATATTGATTCTTATTTTGATTCAAATTCCTTCGAAGTCGTGACCATGTTGTTCACCAGTTTCGGTTATTTTGAATCTGATGAGGAACACTCGAAAACGCTTCAATCCGTGCGGCGTGTGTTAAGCGCAAACGGAACTTTCATTCTGGATTTTTTGAATCTGGACCATGTGAAGCAGAATTTGATTCCTTCGGAACGAATCGAAAAAGGTGGCGTTTTGTTTGACATCAACCGAAGAATAGCAGGGGGGTGGATACAGAAATCCATCGAATTCAAAGATGCAAATGGAGTGCGGCATCATCATGTTGAACGCGTCAAGGCTTTTTCTCCTGAGGATCTTACCGAAATGCTGACGCTAGCAGGTTTTGATTTGATAGAAAAATTCGGCAATTACCAGCTGCTTCCTTTGGCGAAGAGCAGTCCCCGGTGTATCATTGTCGCCCATTAAGAGCCATGTGGATTGCTAGCCTAATATTGTTTTTCATTGCCATAGCTGGCGCTTTTGTTTACGATCGCTTCGGATCGATTTTGCGAAGCCATTTGAACCTGATTTTGGCTTTTGGTGGATCTTTTTTGATCGGAATTATATTCAACCACCTGGTGCCTGAAGCCTATGCATTGAATCCCAACGCGGGTTACATCGTGGTTTTGGGTTTTCTGCTGCAGGGTATCCTTGAATATTTGTCTCAGGGAGTGGAACATGGACACGCTCATCACGATGACGCGAACCATTCACATGGCAAGATGCCATGGGCCATGTATTTTAGTTTGTGTTTGCACGCTTTCATAGAATCCATGCCTTTGAGCAGCCATGACCATGAAGGCCATTCGCACCATGATCATGCGGGGCATGTGCATCTTACGGGAATTGAAACCATTGATTCAACTCTCCTGGTAGGTCTCATTCTTCATAAATTTCCTGTCGCGCTTGTGTTGATGAGCATGCTCGATGCATTTGGTGTCAGCCGGGCAAAGCAATGGGGTGCACTTATCTTTTTTGGTTTGACACCAATGTTTGGGATGCTTATTTACGATTCCATTTTACACTCAAGTTCTTCGTTTGCGTCAGCTTTGCCGCAGTATGCGGGAGGTTTGTTGATCGGAATCTTGCTTCATATTAGCACGACGATTTTATTCGAAACAGGAGATGGTCATCGATTTAACCGGAATAAAATGATTGTTACCGTGGCTGGGCTGGCACTTGCTTTTGTTGTGACGGGTTGACGACAGCCTTTTTAGCTTCGATGAAACGAAACATTTAAGCGACAAGATTCGTATACGAGGTTACTTAACCTATGCTATGAAACATTATCGCATCCACATCGACATCAATAAGTTCGAACAGATTTATATGCACCGTCACAAGTTCGAAGTGAACCTATTTGAATATTGCCTCAATTGAGGCAATTTTTTTTGCCCAAAATTTTAAGATTGAAAGAGATCAACAGCGATGCTCATTGCATGCTGCCATGCTCTCTTGTTCTGAAGTTTCCATGCATCGAGGTTTTCGAAATAGGCCATCATATGTTCGGTTGGAATATTCCCAACCAATTCATTTTGGGCCATTGGGCAGCCACCGATCCCTCTGATTGCTCCATCAAATCTTCTGCAGCCGCTTTCGAAAGCAGCTGCCAATTTTGATTCAACTTGCTGGGGATGTGCATGAAGGTGTGCTCCAAATTCAATGCTTTTGAACGATGGTATTGCCATGTCAAAAGCTGCTGAAATCATTTCTGGACTTGCTGTGCCGACCGTATCACTTAGTGCGATTATCTGAGGCTGAATTTGATCATCAAGCTGTCCGATAAAGTCCGAAAGTACATTTGGATTCCATTCGTCTCCGTAAGGATTTCCGAAGCCCATGCTCAAGTAAACAACCAGTTGTTTGTCATGTCTCTCACAATGGTGTTTGACGCGTTCGAGACGTTGCCAAGCTTCTTTGATGCTTGCACCCGTGTTTCGTTGCTGAAACGTTTCAGAAAGGCTGAGTGGAAATCCCATGTCGGTGACTCCGGGAACTTGCGTTGCGTCGATTGCACCGCGTTCATTGGCAACAATCGTGAGGATGCGAGAACTGACTTCAAGCATTCCCTCATCGTGCAGCCGTTTCAATATTTCACGCGTGTCAGCCATTTGCGGCACGGCTTTGTGCGAGACGAAGCTGCCAATGTCGATGGTGTCAAATCCTACGCCGAGTAGCGCTTTGTAATAAGCTATTTTATCACTTGTGCTTATGGCGTGCGGCCATCCTTGGATTGCGTCCCGAGGACATTCAATGAGTTGAACAGCGTTCATGGCCGAAAGATAAAGAAGAGGAGGGGCTTTGTAACCTTTTCGCAGGTACAGACGTATTCAAGCCAAACGACTTATACCCAACGATCATGGACTTGACAGCTTTTAACCGACTTCCACTTGATGAGAAGACAAACTATATGTGGGACCATGGAATCTGCCTTGCGCAGCGCATCGTCGAAAACCGTTACATCCTCTGCATCTTTGATCTGAATGGGTTTTATGTCGAAGCGATTTATAGCCGGAGGAACAACCGCGTAAATGCGATTCTCCCCATAGCTGATTTGCCAGAGTGGGAAGGATACGTTGATCAAGTAGTGACGAACTTACTCCACCTCAATTAAAAACTGATTTTGGCCCCAGGACCGCCACATAATATTGCGGTCTCCCAAGTTTAGAGTTCCTTTTTCCTCGCCTGTGCAACGATAGTTGCATGGGCGTTTTGCTATGCAACCTTTGGCTTCAAACTTGGACATCCAAAGCATGAAGTCGCCTTGTGAGTTGAACCAGTTTTGACCGGGTGTTAGGTACGTTATTTCAGGATTGGTCGTACCCTTTAAAATTAAATGCCGTCGCACTGCCGCAGAGTCACGGCTGTCAAATGTGAATACGTGCAGGGCATTCCGTTCGTGCAGCTGAAGCACCGGTTTTCTGTATTGCTTTATAACCACAGAGTTCCTTTGGATGGGGACCAAAACTCCCCAAGGCAAGAGGATGAGCACAGATGTTACCAATCGGATGAAAATCACGCCTGTTTTGCTTTTGAATTGAATGCTGTAGAGCGCGCTTATGAAATAGATCGCGCTAAAAATTCCCCAGATAAAAGCGGGAGTTTGCTCAAGGTTGATTGCCAATGTAAAATTTTGCTGTATCAAATGAAGTCCATCAAATAACTGTTTGATAACGTTTGATAGCGCGCGATTGCAGAAATTTTGAAGTGGTTTGAGAATTCTAATCCCGATTCCGAAGCATATTCCCCAAGTGGCAAACAAGACGCCAATTCCAGTCATAGCGAGTTGTGCCAAGAGGTTAAATGGCCAGAAAAAGTAGGGAAATGAATGAAAGGTTGGAATGGCGATGCCAGCTGTTCCAAATTGCGCGGCCACGGGGATGCCCATAGCGATTGCTATTTTTTGAAAACGATGAAATGCAGAAGAGATACGCAAGAACAACAGGATGGCCAGTACAGCCAAAAAACTGAGTTGTGCGCCCAGGCTCATGGCAATATTTGGATTGTATAATAACATGAGCGCCAAAGTGACGGCCCAAATTTGAATGGAATTGATACGACGACCGAAGAGGCAGCTCAGGCTGTATAAACAAATCATGGTTGCTGCTCTTATCCCCGATGTGGGCCATTCACATACAGCCACAAACATCCAGGACATTGTGATAATAAGGGCCACGGAAAACATTCGGACAAACCGACGTCGGGTATGCAATAGCATCAAGGGAACAAAGCATACGAGTCCGACATGGTATCCACTAACTGCGAGTAAATGTGCAAGGCCAGCATTCGAAAAATATGCTTTGACTTTGAAATCAAGATTTGATTTATCCCCTGTGGCAATTGCGCATAAAAACCCACGTGCCTCACCTGAAAATGATTGGTCAATTGCACGTTTGATTAGATGCTTAATGCGTCGTGCGATGCTGCTTGCAACGTGTTCAGATTGGATGCGTCCTATGAGTTTTAGTTCACTCGAATTTGCTAAAGGAATAGGGCACAGCTCCCCAGAAATTCCTTGGGTCTGTTTCCATTGTGCTCGATTGAATTGAGCATTGGATCGAAAGGGCTTGAGAGTTGCGAGGAAGAACTGATTCATAACAGGTGGATATGCTTCGTTCCACTCGATCAGTGTCCCCATGGGATGCGAACGGGATGAGCACAAGCATAAGTAACCGAAAGAAGGTTCTGCTTGCGCAGTGGAGCATTTCCAAACTGAGCAGTTTGAGGAGATTGTTGCAGGATGATGCCGAAGGTTCAGACTCTGGCGCGCAACGCCTAGGCCAGTAACAAGGAGCAGGGCATAGGCAAAGCCTCTTTGCTTTGCAGCGAAAAGAACTCCAAGGGCCAAAATACAAACCAAGAGCAGCTGCGGCTGTTCGACAGCCTTCGTGCCCAACCCCAAGAAAAGGACAGGAATGAATAGGGGAGCCTGTAATTTCGGAATGTTCCAGACCATGCACACAGCCAAAAGTCTGACTCAGTAGCCTCTGCAATCTGGAAAGTTTGTGTGCGCCTGTGTAATTTCTATGACAGACTTTGAAAGCTGGACAGCTTCACTCGATTTTACCGTGCTTCAGTGCGTGAAACGTATGACGTTTCAGAATGAAGTAGTCGACCAAAATGCTGCGATGGTACCACCCTGTGTAATTATGGATTCCGTCAACGCCAGCAGCTTTTAAGTCCCTGCAAACTTTGATCTCTTTTTGGCGCTTTTTTCGCATTGCAGGCAACTCCTTTCTGAAGTCTCGGTGTGCTTTTAACACAGCTCCAAACAGAGGCGTTGAGCCTTCAGACAAGAACTTCAATGCTGCCACACCGTCCAAAATCATACGGCGCAGTACCAAAGGGTAAAGAGCAGCACGATGATGATTCTTGACCAAAAGGAAGAGGTTATTCCTGAAATTCAGGTAGGATTTGAAGGGACTTACTTTTTGAAGCGTTCCACCACCGAGATGAAAAACGACTGATGATCCACAAACACCGATTCGATGCCCTCGATTTTTAAGCCTCCAGCACAAATCAATTTCCTCCATGTGCGCGAAGAAGTCATCGTCCAATCCGTTTACGGAATGAAACGCTTCCGCGCGGATAAACAAGGCCGCTCCAGACGCCCAAAAGACCTCCCTGCTGGCTTCATATTGGCCAGTGTCTGTTTCGAAAACTTCAAAAATGCGACCAGCACAAAAGGTGAACCCATCTCGGTCAATGAATCCTCCAGCTGCACCAGCGTATTCCAAGAGTTCCGGGTCAGAGTCGTTTCGAATGATTGGCTGACATGCGGAAAAACCTTCTTGATCCATCATTGTGAGCACGGGCGAGATCCAATCAGGAGTCACGCGGACATCGCTGTTGAGTAAAACATAGTTTTCTGCTCTGACTTGTCTGAGACCTGCGTTGTAGCCACCGGCGAATCCTAAGTTTTCTGGCAACTCGATGATTTCAACTTCAGGAAATGTTTTGCGGCACCAAGCAACAGAGTCATCGGTGCTTCCATTATCGATCACGATGATTTGCGCAACCGATTCGGAATGCTCAACCACGGATGGCAAATAGTCCTGTAGATGCCTTAGGCCATTCCAATTGAGGATGGCCACTGCTGTGCTATGTTTCTGCGTTTCTAAATTCATCTTGGGTTGAAGAAAAGATCTTCAGGTTCCTCTCCAGAGAATGTATCTCTCCGAGGATTCAACCGATTCAACTGACTATCTGTTACGCGCAAACGGTTCTCACGGTTACGCAATTGATGCAGCCAATCGGTATTTTGTATTTCTCCAAGCATATCGGAATGGAGCAGCACAAAGCATTCGGCCACCATATGCGGAGAAAAGAATAGGAATCGTTTGTTGGTGAAGGCTCCAGCCCTGTGGTAATGCCATATTTCATAAGGGTAATAGTCCGTTTCGTTGTGGCGTTTCACAACGGTGTTTGGAGGTCCGTAGCGAAGGTAAATGGAACCCATTTCTGTCTCTGCTCCATGTCCTTTTCTACATGCGCCGTATGAGGAGTCGGCATATGCAATGGCTGTTGTGTAATTGCGCCAACCCATTTCAGGATTCTGCGGAGCCTGTTCTTCCCAGAAAGACAATAAAAATGCCTGCATCTGCTCTACAGTGGCCACATCCAAAAACCCCTCAATGGTATGACGTTGAGAGGCATCTGCGCGAGGGCGATGGTCTCGCACATGCTGAATCAAAGCCAATGAGTCTGTGAAGTCGCGCAGGTAATTTCCATCAGGACCGTTCCAAGCAAGTTCCTGAGGAGACGACTGCTGCACGTCGAGGGGAAGCTCAGTCTGAGCGATGATTTGATTTTCCTTCGTTGCAGCTTGGATGATCAGTTTTGATTGAGGCTTCAAGGTGACGTCTGACATGGGAATTGAAGTGAATAGTGGCACCACCTTTTGTGCGACTTTTCGAAAATAACGTTGGGATCCAGATGTGATTTGTCCGCGACCGTCTTCGATCCAGCAACTCACAAGAAACAAGGAGTCTACGACATCTTGAACGTTGTAAAGCTCAGCGTAAAATTGAAGGCGATCGGCTTCTGTGCCCAGTCGACCACCGACAACAGGGAGCATATCAAATCCAGAGCGTGACAATGGGCTCGGACTGTTCACGTCCGTGGGCGCATAAGCTTCAACGACAAACGCATCTGACCAGCTAGGAGCGTCGGTCTGAGAAACTTTGAAATCCAAGGAAGATGCACTTGAAAAAGTGCCGACGGCATCGTTCAACATCATGTTGATGCGATAATTTCCCGGAGGAGCTTCCATTCGCTCAATGTGCAGTTGGGTGCCCGTCATGGCGGTTAAAGAGTCGAGCTCAACGGGACCAGCAATCACCGTTTTCGCGTAATTGACGATTCCATCGGCACTTTCCAGGGTTGCTTCAAATTGTGCAGTTGTTTGCCATCCGGAATCGGCTTTTTGAGCGGTAAGTGCATTGCTCTGGAATTCCAGTTGGATTTCGAAATAAGGGGCATTCTCATTCTGAAAGCGCAATAAGTCAATCCAAACGCCATCGTCTTGAGCCTTGCATGGCCCATTGTCGATGAGGACCAGTGTGAGCATTGCCGCAATGCCGATTATAATTTGCCGCTGGTTATTCATGCGTCAAAGTTATTCTCAATTTGTGTTTCGACCTATGCCTTTGGACGGTCTTGTGCATTCTTATGAGATGCGATTGCTTGGAAGAGGTTCGAATTGGCTCTGAAAAACTTCATGCAGGCTGTCACATTTTTATTTTGCATAGGAGTAACACGCATGAAGCGTTTGATTTAAAGTCGATGGTTTCTCATGTAAATTGCCAGTATTGAATCCTTGAATATGGTGAATCCAAAACCTTTATGGTCCCTGTCGATATTGATGTTGCTGCTGTCATGCGCGTTGCAAATGACCGCCACACATCTTGTTGGAGGTGAGCTGACATACGAATTCACCGGGGTCAATGCGCAAGGTGAAAATGAATATGAGGTGCATTGCTACATCTATCGGGATTGCAGCTCAAACAATACCTTAGGCACAGACTTCGACAATTCAGCGGTCATCGGGGTGTATCAAGGAAACAATTTCATCACCAGTGCATCGGGATCTCTCAATCCTTCCTTGGTGATAGAAATCATTCCGGAAAACCCAAACAACTGTGCTTTCTTGCCTGAAGACCTCTGCATTGAACGAGCAGAATACATCATAAGCTTGTCATTGCCCCCGAGCCAGCAGGAGTATACGCTGGTTCATCAGCGTTGTTGCCGTTCTCCCGCGATCATCAATTTGACAATTCCAGACGATCAGGGATTTTCGTTGATTGCTACAATACCTGCGAGTGCTTCAGCCAATTTTGTGAATTCAACGCCTGTCTTTGACGAACTGCCTCAAGCATTTGTCTGCAGCAATTATCCATTTTCAATTGAGAATAGTGCAAGCGATATAGATGGGGACTCATTGAGCTATTCGATCAGTCCCATTTACCTCGGAGGAACGCCTATGGCTCCCATTCCTAATCCACCGACAGGTCCTCCATTCACTCAGGTCAATTGGGCTCCTGGCTTTGCCCCCCAAGTTCCACTTGGCGCAGGCAGTGGAATTGCGATTGACCCTGTAACCGGGATAATGAGTGCCACACCGGGAATCATTGGGAAATTTGTCTTGGGTGTTGTCGTCACAGAATGGAGGGATGGTCAGTCCATTGGTTCGATTTTACGTGACTTTACAATGGATGTGGTGACGTGTAATATCCTTTCGCCTGGTTATGATGCACCAGATCCGTGCAGCGGACTTACGGTTAATTTCGATCAGTTTATGAACCCGAGCGACACGTACGCTTGGGATTTTGGAGCTACAAATTCAGGTGACGATCAAAGTGCTGAAGCTGAGCCCCAGTTCACCTACGAAGAGCCGGGAATTTATGATGTCAGTTTATTTTTCGAAACAGGTTCATGTTCTGATTCCTTGTTTTTCGAAGTCGTTGTGCATGATACTTGGAACACGGAATTTGAAGTAATTGACCTGGTTTGTCAGGATGGAGGGTGGTTAGGACAATTGGTCGTAGACGACTCAAATTGGACTCCCTATATGGAATGGGCATGGAATTTTGGAGGTGAATCAAACCCTGCTCAAGTTTCGAATATGACGCCGAACGAAATTTTCTTTGCGTCTGGCGCTGACATCAATGTGCAGTTGGAGTCTTCCGCTTTTACTTGCACTGAGTCCTCAAACTTTTTGGTTGAACTACCTGACTTACCTCTCGCCAATTTTGATGTGGACTATGAGCCTTGCAGTGGTCTTGATGTGAACTTCATCAACCTGTCTCCTGGTACAGGACCTTTTTTATGGAATTTTGATAGTGGAGTTGCTACTTCTACGGATGAGGTAAGCCCGACCTTTACTTATCCATCTTACGGCACTTACGATGTTGTTTTGACGGCAGGACCAGGGACGGATTGTGCCGATGTGCAATCTCTAGAAATCACCATCCTACCTGAATTTCCATTCGACTCTACCTATTCTGTTCAACCTTTCACTGAATGCGATGAGACGGGGTTTGTTTTATTGCAACATTCGGGCTTAGGTGCGGATGAACTGACTTGGGATTTTCCAGGAGTTCTCACATCAAATGATGGCATAGTGCAGGCTGACTTTCCCGGCGTCGGTGTTTATCAAGGGACATTGACTTTGTACAACGCGACGTGTGACTTGACTGCTGTGATTGAAATCGAAGCGGATGTTCCTCAGCCATTGACTGGAGTGACTTATGAAGTTCCCAATGTTATTTCTCCGAACAACGATGGTCAAAACGATTCCTTCTCAGCCGTGCTCGTAAACACCAACAATGATGAAGTTTCGGGGCTGAATCCAGGTGATTTTTTCACCTATAATTTGAGCATATACAACCGCTGGGGAACCGCCGTTTTTGAGTCTTCTCAGGCCGGTAAGTCATGGCGGCCAGCACCAGAAATCACGGAAGGCACGTATTACGTTGTTTTGTCCGCTCGTCACGTATGCGATGATGA
>CAJQMI010000039.1 GCA_905479395.1 uncultured Flavobacteriales bacterium | reverse complement strand
TCAATTCACGGCAGATCTTGTGCAATGCGCTGCGTCGAGGGGGCAATTCAGGGTAGGTGACTATGGCAGGAGGACGCTTCCCGTGCACCCACAAATCATGGATGAGATTCAGGCGGTGCCTCACGTTTTTGAGTAAACGCTCGAACGGATGAGCTTTTGCAGATGGATTTACGCCAAAATGATTTCGTGCCATGTTAGTTAAGGCTCAGCTGGACATCCATTTCCGTTGCTCTGATGGACGGCCACACTTGCGCAACAGGTGGTCATCTTGCCATTTGAGACCCCGCGCAGGGCTATATTCTCGAGCGTAAAAAATGATTTGCAAGTGGAGGTCATTCCATTTTTCCTTAGGAAAGAGCCGCTTGGCGTCGCGTTCGGTTTGTTCCACACTTTTTCCGTTTGAAAGTCCCCAACGGTACATCAGCCGATGGATGTGAGTGTCTACCGGAAAAGCAGGCACTCCAAAGGCTTGAGCCATCACGACCGATGCTGTTTTGTGTCCCACTCCTGGCAATGCTTCAAGTGCCTCAAAACTGCTCGGAACTTCCCCATCATGATGTTCCATCAACAATTCAGATAGACGGTGGATGTTCTTTGATTTTGCGGGGGACAACCCACATGGACGTATGATTGCTTTGATCGCTTCAACCGTCACTTTGGTCATTTTCTCAGGCGTATTTGCCAAATCAAACAGGGCGGGGGTGACGGTGTTTACACGAGCATCGGTGCATTGTGCAGAGAGGAGAACTGCGATGAGCAGCGTGTAAGAGTCGGTGTGATCCAGCGGCACAGGCGGTTTGGGATAAAGCCGTTCCAGTTCGTGCAGGATAAATGCGACTTTTTCAAGTTTCTTCATGGAGCAATGGATTCAATGCGAACCGATGCAGATTCTTGGCTGAGCCATTCACGTCTGGATTCTCCACCTAAGTTGAAAGTGACTTCATTGACCTGATCGTCGAACAATTCGAAAAAACCATTTGAGGTTATTTCCAAAGGCAAAGGGGCCTCAATGGCATTTGATTCAATGTAGATGTAGCTCAGGTCCAAGTCGATTTCTTTGCCCACGTAGTTCCATTGCAAAGTTGTTTGTGAATTCGGTCCTGCAATGCCTGTCCAGTGTGCCATGACATATTCTGCAATGGCGAGATCCGCGCCTTCTCGCTCGCGTCGATCACCGAGGCGCCAGGTGAGATCATTGCCATTCGCTGCTGAAAGCCCTCGCTCCAGATCATCTGTAAACACGCGCAAAATTCCTTGCCAAGTAGCGGTCTTAGAATTCCATTCCAAGGCCAGGCGGCTGAAATGGAAATCGTGGTCCAGGGATGCATCGCTTTTCGCGGCGTAACTAGAGCATGTGAAGAAGATGACGAATAAGATGCGAGCTAACTGCATGGAACAAAATTAGGTCGTGGTAACTTGCAAGACATGACAACTGAAGAAAATTTATTGCGGAAAGTGAGCGTTGGCTGGACACCGCAAGTACTGCAAGCCATGCAGGAATTGCTTGATGGAGGTTCAAAGATTGCAATCACTGCGCACCGCTCTCCTGATGGCGATGCTGTGGGGTCAGTGCTCGGTCTGTTCCATTTGTTTGCTGCGCAAGGTTTGAAAGCGTCCGTTGTCTTACCAGATCGCTTTGCTGCATTCTTGGATTGGATGCCGGGTGCTGCATCCATCCGTTTTCACAGTGAAGAACCAGAAGCAACAGAAGAGATAATCGGCACGGCAGATGTGTTGTTTTGCTTGGATTACAATGCACCGGATCGTGCAGGTAGTTTGGCTGAAGTGATTCGAACTTGCAGCGCCAAGCGTATTATGATTGATCACCATCGTGACCCGGATGCATTCGCTGAGCTTATGGTTTCAGACCCTTTGTGTGGCTCGACATGTGAATTGATTTGTGATTGGGCGTTGTCCAGTGGGTGTTGGTCAGATATGAATTTGGAGGCTGCACAATGTCTGTATACGGGCATTGTAACGGATACGGGCTCTTTTCGATTTCCGTCCGTTACGGGCCATACGCACGCCGTTATTGCTGCCTTGCTGGATTTGGGGTTAAATCATGCTGAAGTTCACGAAGCAACATTCGATGATCAGTCTTTGAGCCGGGTTCAGCTTCATGGGTTTGCTTTGAGTGAACGATTGAAAATTTGGGAAGAGGCGGGGATAGGCGTCATTGCATTGGGTCTAAATGACTTGGAACGTTTCAATTATGTTTCAGGAGATACCGAAGGACTCGTGAATCGCATTTTGGGGATTCGAGGAGTGCAGATGGCCATTTTTATGCGAGAGTCAGACCCTGGAAAAGTCAAGATGAGTCTTCGGTCCAAAGGAATGGTTGATGTTCAGGCTTTGGCTTCAGCACATTTCAGTGGAGGTGGCCATACCAATGCAGCTGGGGGAGTTTTACTGGGGCTTTCTTTGGCTGATGCAAAGGCGCAGGTGGATGCAGTATTGGAGAATTGGATCATCGAACAGCGATGATTCAGCATTGGTTCTGTCTGCTGCATCAAGTGAAGGTGAGAAACGCAACAAATCTCGTGCTTGCCCTGATTTGTGCGGTTTTTTGTTCATGTGATTCGTCAAAAGTTCCAGTTCCAAAGCGACCTGTTTCAATGCTCGATTTGATTGAATTGAATCAACGCAATGCAGAGAAGGAAGCGCTGATGATTGATTCGGTTAGCCGTTCTTGGGGGTGGCAGGTGCAAGGTGGGTTTCTTCATCAAGCGTCTGGAATACAATTGATTCAAGGTCCTTTGTTGGATGATCCACGGACGATTGAAAAGGGTGATACTCTTTCTTGGGTTGGGAGGGTGATGCTCATGGATTCGACGCTTCTATTTGATTGGACCGTTGAGCAGCCTTTTTCATTGGTCGTTGATGCGTCAAATTGGCCGGTGGGTTTCCATGAGTTGGCCAAACGATTGGTCGCAACGAACGCTTTGAGTGCTCTTGTGCCATCACATTTGGCCTGGGGATTGTCAGGTTGGCCGCCGCTCGTGCCCCAAGATGCAGTTTTGTGGATGGAAATTGAGTTTTTTGAATCGCATCCTGTAGCCGCTGTTCCCGCAGCTGCCTCTCTTGCGGGCAATTGGAACGACATCATCGATGCATTTGAATCAGGCCTTTGGCCAAGTGATGGGAGTTGGATTCAGCATCCTGAATTGGTTCCAAGCCCTTGCATATCGTGGAATGATTCGACAGCCATTGATGAGACGGGATTTGTGAATGGTGCGCAAGTAGAAATTAGCATGCGAACATTCCGATCATCAGTGTTTCTCGGCAATGAGCTCGATTTGGGGTGGAACGAATGGTCTTTTCGAGTCGGTGATGATCAGCAGGTACTGCCAATTCTTGAGGGGATGATGAGGCAGAGTCCCAGCCGCACTCGTTGGGAGTGTCACTGCCCTGTTTCTTATGCTTTTGGGAATCAGGGAGTTCCAAGCGTAGGTTTAGCACCGAATGATGTGGTGGGCTTTCAATGGGAGTGGAGTGTTGTCTCGGATTCGGTCAAAGACGCTTCTTCTGCTCTAATTGCCCAATAGAAACAGGCAGGGCCTCTTGTTCAATTCTGGCTTTGGGACTTTTTTCCAGTCTTCAATTGTTTTCGATTGTATCCATTCGCTGTCAAGTGTGATGTCGACAGCAACGCACAGCTGTTGGTCTGCGTTTAATCGCTTCAAACATTCCGCGAATGTGGTATCGTTGCGATAGGGAGGCTCCATGAATATCTGCGTTTCTTTCCTTCGTTGCAGTCCTTCGTTCATTTCCCTCCAGAGTTTGTCGCGGCGTTGATCGTCTCGTGGCAAGTAACCTTTGAAAGCAAAATTTTGGCCATTCATTCCCGAGGCCATAATGGCGAGAAGAATGGAGCTTGGGCCAACGTGGGGGATGACGCGCCAGCCGGCATTGTGCGCCATTCGGACAGCTGCTGCTCCGGGGTCAGCTACTCCAGGTGCTCCAGCATCTGAGAGCAAGGCGATGTCTCCATCGTCTTTGAACCACTGCAGCAAATCGACCAGATCTTCTGGCTGAGTATGCTCATTGAGAAGGAAACTTGGTTTGATGTTTGGATTTTCATCTGGGAAGGCATCCTTGAGGAGGCGCCTTGTGCTGCGATCGCTTTCAACGATGAGTCGGTTGCAATTCCCCAATGCGGAAATGGCACGGGCGGAGAGGACTTCGTGCGGCAACCGGCATCCGAGCGTGTTGGGAATCAGATGAAGCGTTTTCATAAAAGAATTGTAATGTTTGAATTCACAGCCCTAAAGCATTAGGTCGACCAAGTTTTAATCCAGTTTTCTGCAGCTTTATCTAACATTTCATAGACATGCATGAAGCCGTCACCTTCTCCGTAATATGGGTCTGGCACGTCTGTGTTTGGTACGAACAATTGAATTTCGGCTTGACCCACAGGGAGCGATTGGGTATCAGCAAGGTTTTGGGCATCCATGACCAAAATGCAGTCAAACGTTTGCAAGTCTTGATCTATCAAAGGCCTTGATCGCTGCGAATCAATGTTATGGCCATGTCGCTTCATGACTTCACATGATCGCGGATCAGGTGAGTTTCCTTGGTGCCAACCTGATGTCCCTGCTGAGTCAACGAATAGGTTATAACTGTTTTTTTTTGCGTGTATTCGAAGCAATTCTTCCCCGATCGGTGATCGGCAAATGTTGCCCAAGCAAACGACCAGTACACGCTTCATGCCCAATTAGTGTATGGCAAGCTTTTTTTCCAAGTCGTCCAAATACTTCCGGAAATGTTTGTCTGTCTCCTGCAGGTTATTGACCGTGCGACAGGCATGAAGAACGGTTGCGTGGTCTTTTCCTCCGCAATGAAGTCCAATGTTGGCCAGCGAACTTTTGGTCATTTTCTTGGAGAAGTACATGGCAATCTGTCGCGCCTGCACGATCTCACGTTTCCTTGTTTTGGACTTGAGCAGTTCCAATGGAAGATCGAAATAATCACAAACGACCTTTTGGATGTAGTCTATGCTCACTTCGCGGGCTGTATTCTTAACGAATTTGTCAATCATTTGCTTGGCAAGATCCAAGGTGATTGACTTCTTGTTTAAGCTGCTCTGCGCTATCAAAGAAATAAGGGCTCCCTCAAGCTCTCTGACATTTGAGGTTATGCTGTACGCGAGATACTCAACCACCTCTCGAGGCAATTCAATGCCATCGGCGTACATCATTTTTTCGAGAATCGCCATTCGGGTTTCCAACGATGGCACCTGTAAATCAGCGCTCAGACCCCATTTGAAACGGCTAAGAAGTCGTTGCTCCATGCCCTGCATTTCCACCGGTGCTTTGTCCGAAGTGAGGACAATTTGCTTTCCAGTTTGGTGGAGATGATTGAATATGTGGAAAAAGACATCTTGTGTCTTTTCCTTGCCGCTAAAGAACTGAACATCATCGATTATGAGCACGTCTACCATTTGGTAGAAATGACTGAAGTCGTTGACAGAGTTATTTCTGACGGCGTCGATGAATTGATGAGTGAATTTCTCTGAGCTCACGTACAGAACAGTAAGTTCAGGATTTTGCTCTTTGATTTCCAGTCCGATAGCATGAGCCAGGTGTGTTTTCCCGAGTCCAGTTGATCCGTAGATCAAGAGAGGATTGAACGAGGTGCCTCCAGGTTTATTCGCGACAGCGAATCCAGCGGATCGGGCAAGGCGGTTGCATTCTCCTTCAATGAACTGTCCAAAGTTGTAATTTGGATTCAAGTTCGAATCAATGTTGAGCTTTCGAAGCCCCGGAATAACAAATGGATTTTTGATGGGGGTTTCATGGATGCCCGCACTCATCGATATAGCTGGATTTTTCGTGGCCTGTCGATTGGTCATTGGCATTTTGACAGCATACGGACTCGCTGCCTGATTTCCTGAGGCCCCCGAATTCTCCATGATAATGCTGTACTCTAGACGAGCATCAGGGCCTAATTCTTTGTGAATGGTTTTGCTGAGCAGTTGAATGTAGTGCTCTTCAAGCCACTCGTAGAAAAATTGCGACGGAACTTGGATGGTTAGCACCTTGTTTTCAAGCCGGACGGGTTTGATCG
Source organism: uncultured Flavobacteriales bacterium (assembly GCA_905479395.1). Classification (GTDB taxonomy): domain Bacteria; phylum Bacteroidota; class Bacteroidia; order Flavobacteriales_D; family Sanyastnellaceae; genus UA16. Next base: position 53,942 of record CAJQMI010000039.1, on the reverse strand, counting down.
GGTAAAACCATGTTTTGAACGCTTGGCTGCTGATGTTGTCTTTGATGATGTCGAGACAATTGTTCCAGACGGCTAAGTGATCTTGATTCATGATTCGGCTGAATTAGAAGTTCAGAGAGGGTTGGTTTTGATATTTCGTTCGGTCAAAAAGTACCGTTCGAAAGCGTGTGCAAGATTCTGATAAACTCGCGGAAAAAAAAACGTTTTGACCCTTGACTTTTACCTTTTTTTAATTCTGATCTCGAGGAGGGTCATTATTACATAAGCTGTAAAAGCTATTATCAGTCATTCGTCTTGATTATATTTGTAAATTATTGATAATGAGTGGTATATGAAAGAGCCAATTTAGACGTTGTTGATATCTTAAAACTTTTGTTGTGCTCAAATATTGAGTTCTTGTAGTTCTCAAAATTGAAGTCAAAATGGTTCATAACTATAGAGTGCGAGTGCGTTACGGTGAAACGGATCAAATGGGACGTGTTCATCATGCTTCCTATCTGCACTATTTGGAAGCGGCTCGAATTGAGATGCTTCGTGATTTGGGATGCCCATACACCGAAATAGAGTTGCAAGGATTTTTGCTTCCGGTCATCGATTTATCAATTAAATACAAAGGTGCCGTGCTTTATGACGACATTGTTTCGGTGCAAACGACGGTTATGTTGAAGGGACGGATTCGCATTGGCTTCAATTGTCAGCTTTTTGTTCATGATGCCATTGTGTCGGAGGCAATTGTTGAATTGGCTTGCCTGAGCAAAGAAACTTTGCGTCCAGTGGCTCTTCCTGAATTCTTGTTGCGTGCCATCCAAGACGCAGGGGATTCAACCCTTCAGCAATGAAATAAGGGCTGAGTCGTATAGCCGTATCACTTCTTCCCACTTGAATTGTTTGGCGATTTTTCGAGCATCATTTCGATGCGGTGTCGGTTCTCTCGAAAATTCTTGAAAGCGGCAGCGGAGCGTTTTGGCGTCATCTACCAAGAATTTCTCTTGGCACCAATCGTCATAGGCATTTCCTCTGCCCAATATGGGGATGACGCCATGTGCCAATGCCTCTAAAATACTGATTCCAAAATACTCTTGCTTCGGTGAGTGAATTACAAAATCACTTCTCATCAAGAGTTGCTGATAATCCTTTCGGTTTTCGCAATATCCTTGATGGATGATGTTCGCTTGAAAGTTTGACACGATTTGATCCAGTGCTGGAGGAGTGGAGGAAAATTGAGGCCCTGTAAGAATGAGGGAAAACGATAAACCATGGGCCTCGAAGTCCCTCAAAGCATTGAGAAGGAACTCAGGTGCTTTATCAAATTCCCAGCGGTGATTCCACAAAATTGTCGGCGCATCATTGCATTTCCTCTGGGCATCAACGTTCTCAGGGTATGCAATGCCAATGGGGACGACGCTCGATTTCTTTTCGAATGGATGTTCCGAAAACACAAGCTTTTCATCCGGCATCGGGTGCATGAATTTCGGGATTGCATCCAGAAACTTTTTCCGATGAAAATGGGAATTAAACCAGATTGCATCCGACGCCATTGCTGAAAGGATGTTCATCATTCCATACGTTCGGTCCCGACCAGTTTGTGCGTCCTTATCTGCAGGGCTCCAGGGAAATGTAATTTGATTTTCATGGAAGTACTGAACGATGGGGACACCGGCCCAATCTTTCCGGAGCATTCCTTTGAACGTGGCAACATCCATCATATCTGTGCAAATGATGGCATGAGGAAGCGTGGTTGTTAATGCACATTGCCGAGCAAATTCAGCACTTGCTGCGTGCATACGCCACTTCCAATGCCTTCCCGGCAGAGTCAACAAGCTTATTTTTCGATTCTTCAATCCTCCCCAGTTTTGTTGCAATGCATCCGCCCACTGGGCATGTGAACCGCCGTGAAACGGATTTAGGATGAGAACATTTAATTCATGAGCCATTCAATTGTCGCGCAAAAGCGTCTTTTTTCTGATTCTTCTGCGGGCAACTGCGGTTGCCCTGCTTGTACCCATGCAGTATACCAAAATATCGCACAAGCTTGAATGGAATCGACCATGCGCCGTTCAACTTGTCCATCTAACTTGAGATAATAGCGAAGTAGAAATTGTTCTGAACGCACCTTTTGACGCACTCTGCCGCGCTCCGCGAATGAAAAGGCATTCACTTCTCCAATTTCAGTCATGGTTTCTCGTTCTGCGCCAAAAACCAGGATCAAGCATTCGTGGCTATCCAGAACAACGCTCCAGATCGAGTCTGCACAAGCGGGATTGTAGATTGGCGAATTCAAAGGACGCGAAAGATTGAACGCATCCATTTTGAGTTCGGGGATTTGAGTTTCCCAAAGCGCATGGATTCCGAGTTGTCCGGTCAGGGCTCCGTTGTAGTTTTTGGTTGTGTGCAAAGGCACATGCAAATCGGATACGTAGTGAGCAAGATCTGCAGTGCATCTGAGAATTCTATCCTTGTCTTTGAGACGAAATGCTTCGATGAGCTTATTGAATTGCCATTGGACATTCCAAGGGCCAATCCCGTGTTCTCTCAGTGTTGCCTCTCCAAATTCACTGACAGCATGTTTCCAATTTGCAGGCGGCATGCATTCCATCCCGCTGTGCTGGTTTCTAAATTCATCCAAATCGATGTAATGTCTCTCTCTTTCTCCAATGACTGAGTGTTTGCGTAGATCAGCGTCTAGGGCGTGTTCGACGAGCCAATCTCGGTTTGTTTTGAGGAAATTGTGCAGCGGTTCTGGTACATGCTGAATCGCAACATCTATAATTTTCCGATGCGCAGAAAATCCCCAACCGATTGAGAGAGGGCACAGAAGAAGAGGAAGGAAACGCCTAAAGCATGGCGTAGCGTTGGTGAAAGTCTTTTTGTTAAAGTCCTCAACGAGCCAATGAGGCCTGCTCAGCAGGGAGTGTTCGGGATGGCGTTTCAGCTTCATTCAATGGCACCAAAAATCCATCTTTTAAGATAGGAATGGTTGTCACATTGTTGGGCGTAAGGCAGTATTTCACGTCTTCGTTCAAGTTTAGCTTTCGCAATCTTCGTCGATGCGAGGATGCTTTTAAAAAAGCAAACATGTTGTCTCGTGCAGAGCGGTAGATGAATTTGGCAGCTACCGTGCTGTCTTCGTCTGCGATGAACTTTCCTGAGCCAAGCAATTGGTCGGCAATCGCACCTGCACAAATTGTGTCTTCAAGATTAAACTTGTCTTTCCAGCCCGAACCAAGAATTAGCACGTTTTCATCTTGTTGCAAAAGCCAATTGCTGAGTGCATCAAGGTTGTTCAATGCACCGATGACCACAGTTTTTTTATCAGAAGCGATATCGATTGCTTTGGTGCCATTCGTCGTGGTTAATACCACCGTTTTGCCTTTAAGCTGCGCTGCCTTTTCCATGAACGTGACGGGGCTGTTGCCCATGTCAAATCCCGGGACAATTTCACCGTTGCGTTCCGCTGCGGCTATGAATCCTTTGCTTTGCCATTCCCTTGCTTCTTCGACTTGCGCAACGGGTTTAATGCGCGCAACGCCATTTTCCAGAGCAGTGCAAATGGCAGATGTGGCTCTCAAAACGTCAATGACTACCACCAAGTCAAACCCTGATTCATACAAAGCGTAATCGGCAGGTGAAAAGCATACTTCAACGTGGTTCATAGATTTTTTCTTCTGGGATAGAATAGCATTGCGATTTGAATGATATGCCAAGCTTAGCGCTGAGCACCCCGAAGATACGGAATGCCTTTGAAATCAAGCTTTGGGTAAGAATCCGGGACGGGTGACCTTTGCAGGAATTGTTTTTTTGCGAATGCGTATCCATACAATTTCGTGAAGTCCAGCGTGCTCTCGATTGATGTAACCCATTGCTATTCCTTTGCCAAGTGTTGGGGACTGGGTGCCGCTTGTGACCTTGCCGATGATTTTTCCGGAGGCAGATTCGATGTCATAGCCTTGTCGAGGTATGCCGCGTTCTTCGAGCACGAGCCCTCTGAGCAGCTGCGTCGACCCAGTTTCTTTTTCTTTCGCGAAGCGCATGCTATCGACAAATTCATCGTTGAATTTGGTGATCCATCCGAGTCCAGCGGCAATGGGAGAGGTGTTTTCGTCGATGTCGTTGCCGTAGAGACAAAACCCAGCTTCCATGCGAAGTGTATCCCTTGCGCCTAATCCACACGGTTCCACACCAGCAGCTAGCAGCTCTTCCCAAACTTTTTGAGCATGGTTGTTGTGCAGGTATATTTCGAAGCCTCCAGCGCCCGTATAGCCCGTTGCGCTAAGTAAGACTTTTTGACCTGCGATGGTCGCTTGTTGGAAAGTATAGTAGGCCATTTCGGCGATGCCAGATTCTTGCACAAGAGGCTGCAGGGCATCCGATGCTTTTGGTCCTTGGACAGCGATGAGTGACCATTCATCAGATTCATCTGCTACCGTTGCGTTCCATCGATTTTGAGATGCAATCCATTCCCAATCTTTTTGACGGTTGGAGGCATTTACCACCAACATGTATTCCTCTTCATCAATGCAGTAAACCAATAAGTCGTCAACGATGCCACCCTGTCCATTTGGCATGCAGCTGTACTGGACTTTTCCCGGGTGTAGTTTGCTGACATCGTTGGTCGTTATCCATTGGATCAATTCGAGTGATTGAGGACCACTTACGCGAAATTCGCCCATGTGTGAAACGTCAAACATTCCACATGACTGCCTGACAGCATGATGTTCCTGCACCAATCCGGCATAGGAAACAGGCATTTCAAAGCCAGCAAAAGGGACCATCTTAGCTCCTGCATCAATGTGGTTTTGATGCAAAGCAGTTTTTGTGTTTTGGGCAGTCGCTTCGTTCATGGCGCAAATTTAGTTCGAGTTGGGCCCTTGCCTCACGAGAAACTTGATTTGTTCGCGAACTTCTGCAGGACCAAGCGTCATGAGTGCATCTAAAATTGAGCAAGCAGGAGTGAAGCCATTCACGGATTCAAACAGTTGAGTGTACCGCAGAAACGTCCAGCCATCTCCTGTAAGTTTCCGCTTGTCGCGCAAATCCATATTTGACGATTCAAAGGCAGGGGCGGGGTCGTTGATCGGAATGAGAATCCATTGGCATTGCTGCGCAGCCCAATCGATTGTTGCTTGACTGAATGCATTCAAGGGTTTGAGGTCCTGCGATGTTTCGGGTAAATATCTATGCCACAATTCACGCAATTCATCTTCAAAATGCTCAAAAAATGGAGCTCCTCCGTAAGCGGCTTGCAGTGTTCTGAATGAATGTACAGGTGCAAAATGCGACGATAGAATCGTGTGTTCGTCGCTCTGATTGCCCGAACGCACTGGAAATGATAAATTCACCTTTCCTTGTGGGCCGCTTATTACCATGCGGTTGCGCAAGGTTTGCCGCGTGAAATGACCGCTGTCCTCGTAAATAAAACCACCCCCATGGCAATTGGTGGCAAGATGCCACCAGTGCAAAGGCGGAAAGGGAACGAGAGGCAATACTGCCGTCATTTCACAGATTGGAACATGCGGTCCCAGCGAATTTTACTTTCGCCGTGTTGCGCCTCATTTTGTTTGGAAAACCAAATGAAAGAGGCGTGACCAACCACGTGGGTTTGTGGAACAAATCCCCACATTCGAGAATCAGCTGACCGGTGCCGATTGTCCCCCATCATCCAGTAATAATCCAGTCCGAACGTATAGGAATCTGTGATCTCACCGTCGATGTAAATGTTTCCATCCCGCTCTTCCAATGTGTGTCCTTCATACGTGACGATCGCACGCCGGTAGAGCGAGAGATTGCGCTTGTTCAGAAGAACCGTCATGTTTTGATGCGGAAGCTGGATAGGGCCGAGGTTGTCTGGATCCCATTGATCAAATTCTTCAGAGGATACATTGGGAAACATCTCAAGCGAGCCACGCCTCGATGAAACATCCATGCGAACCATTGATTTGGCCAGATCACCATTGCCAAGAATATCCACTTCAGATTGAGTCAATGCCATCGTTACTTCGACAGCATCCCCATTCATCTTGGCCGCGCCTAGGTCCACATTGGTGAGGTCGAGTCCTGCGATAGCTCGACGTGCGTCAAGTTGAGACTTGAAGGTCACGATGTATTCGTATTGAACGCCTGCAGGGGGAGTGATGGCTTCTCCATTGATTTGCAAAACCCCATCGACTACGCCAATGGTTTCACCGGGCAAACCCACACATCGCTTGACGTAATTCTCAGTTTTATCGAGCGGACGGCCTTTGATGCCATAACGCTTGGCCAATCTAGAACGAGCCTGAGCATTGAATCTCGAAGGATCTTGAAGGTAGGTTTCGATGCTTCCTTGTGCACTCGCAATGCCTTCACGGCGCAGAATCCCATAATAATCGTGTCCAGATAGATTGGGGTCCACCACGATGGTGTCACCGTGAGGGAAATTGAATACCACTGCGTCATAGCGCTCAACATTGCGAATCCCTGGCAGGCGTGTAAAGGGAAGTGCAAACCATTCGAGGTAGCTCGGCGTCATGCCTCCGGGAATCACATTGTGAATGAGCGGAATGGAGACGGGGGTTTGAGGCACCTTGGCTCCATAAGCAGTTTTGCTAACGTAGAGGTAATCACCAACCAACATGCTGCCTTCCATGGATGCTGTTGGAATGGTGAACGCCTCGAAAATAAAGGCTCGAACAATTGTGGCCACCACCAACGCCCAGAGGATGGATTCACTCCAATCACGAATTGCAGACTTCTTCTTCTTTGTCCAATCCCGTTTTCCGAGAAAAGCCTCATCTCCCATGCTCAACTGTGGAATGAAAAACCACGCTAAAGCTCCCATCTTCCATTGTTGTGCAGTGGAGCGTTGATTGAATCCTATGCCCAACTCCACTTGCATGATGGTGAGTATCACGAGATTGATTCCGGGAATTATAAGCAATAAGATCCAATACCACGGACGACCGATGACCTTGAGCCATGTCCAATAATTCAGTCCAGGTACGTATCCATGCCAATCTGTAAATCCTGCTTTTCTGAAGAGTTTTGGCAGGAATATTGAATGCACCAAAAGCAGTGCTAACAACAGAATCCAGGGTAATGATTGCGTAAAGGGCATATGGACGATTTAATTTAAAATGATCGGCTTTTTTGAGTTGGGTTGCCAAGCCAAAGCCATCCCAATAGTGGATCGGTTGTGAACTTGCAGGATGCCCCAACGCAAGGATAGGTCTTCAGAGACATCAAACGCGTGCAAGTTAGCACTAACATGAGCGTCAAGAATGGAAAGGCCATGGATTCCAAACAACAGCAGCCATGAAATATCCCGAAAACGTTGGTCGTATGTTTCTCGTTCTGTCAGTGCATTGATTGTAGCGAATCCTGCATTTTGATTGATCGCATCGATTAAATTAGAACGGGTGTTCTTCAGGTCTTGCGTGTTGGCGATGAGGAACTGCATCCCGTATGCCATGCCCCCCCAGACGCAGGCGGCCTTGAAGTAGTTGCGATTGGCCAATTGTCCCGCACCAGGAATGAAAAGAGCTAAACGCGTTGTTTTGCGAATGCTAAGTTCTGATTCGGTCAATAAACTGTCCGACAAATGCTGAACATCTGACGGCATGCCACCTTCTGCATGCGCAGGTTCAATGCAAAAGCTTACAATGAGCAGTGTCAGGAGCCAACCTGTCACCTTGGTGATGCGAAAATTGCAGTTTCTCAAACGAAATAACATCATTAGATCCCCCACATTTCGAGCAGAGCATCGAGTTCTTCTGCGGTTGAGTAAGGGATCTCAATTTTCCCTTTGCCTCCTGTTGAGCTCTTGAGATTTATGTTCCGGCCAAATCTTAACCTGAGGTCAGCTTGTACTTTTTGTTCGTCAAACGTGAGTAGGTTTTTTTTCTTTGAAATTGTGGGCGTCTTTTTGACTTGTGCCAATTCCTCGACCTGACGAACTGATAGGCTGTCTTTGATGATTCGATTGAATACTTCGCCTTGCCAATTGGCATCATCTATTGCAATCAATGCCCGTGCATGACCCATGCTAATTTGCTTTGTGCGCACTGCGATTTGCATTGGGCCAGGCAGTTGCAAAAGACGCACATAGTTTGTGATGCTGCTGCGGCTTTTGCCGAGACGCTTTCCGAGCTCTTCATGCGTCAGGTCGCATTCTTCAATGAGCCTTTGGAAAGAGACTGCAATTTCGATGGAATGCAAATCCTCGCGTTGGATGTTCTCGACCAATGCCATCTCGAGCAACGTTTGGTCGTCGGCCTGACGAATGTAGGCGGGTATAACATCTAGGTTGGCAAGTTGTGCTGCTCGAAACCTTCTTTCCCCACTGATTATTTGGTACTTCTCAGCTCTTACTTTGTGGACAGTGATGGGCTGTATGATACCCAGTTCACTGAGGCTAGTGGCTAACTCCTGCAACGGAGCTTCCTCAAAATCTTTTCTCGGCTGGTCTTTGTTCGCTTCGATTTGACTGATGGTCAGCAATGCGATGTTGCCTGCCATTTTTCCGATGATGGGTGGGGCATCATCCCTTTTTACAGATGTTGATCGCACTGGCGCATCTGAAAGCAATGCGCCTAATCCCTTTCCCAAGGCTTGTTTCTTTGCCATCGCTTCCCCCTGTCTTATGAATTGGTCAGTGGGATGGTTTTTTCATCATCCGTCAATTGGGTCATTCGGTTGCGTTGCAAAATTTCCCTCGCCAAGTTCAAATAGTTGACAGAACCTTTGGAAGAAGCATCGTGCATAATGATCGACTCACCGAAGCTAGGTGCCTCACCCAGCCTCGTATTTCGATGGATGACAGTTTTCATGACCATGTCTTGGAAATGTGTTCGCACCTCATCAACGACCTGATTGGCCAACCTTAACCTGGTATCATACATCGTCAAAAGTATTCCCTCTACGTCCAATGATTCATTGAGCTGACTTTGAACAATTTTAATGGTATTCAACAATTTGCCCAATCCTTCCAAAGCAAAATATTCACATTGAACAGGCACAAGCACCGAATCCGCAGCAGTCAGTGAATTGATCGTAATCAAACCAAGACTCGGCGAACAATCGATGAGTATGAAGTCATAATCTTCTTTGAGATGTTCAATGGATTTGCGCAGCTGATGCTCTCGCTCATCGACAGCTATCAATTCAATCTCTGCACCGACAAGGTCTATGCGGGCTGGCAACACGTCCAAGTTGGGGGTGGAAGTAGACTTGATGAAAGACTTTACTCCGGCATCGCCAAGCATAGCCTCGTATGTCCCTGACTCAACTGAAGACGGATCAATTCCAAGCCCAGAAGTTGCATTTGCTTGTGGGTCAGCATCAATGAGAAGCGTCTTGTATTCCAAAACAGCAAAGCAAGCGCTTAAGTTGATTGCCGTTGTTGTCTTACCTACTCCTCCTTTTTGATTTGCTATTGCTATGACCTTGCCCATGGCTTCGTGTAATTTTCAGTTCTTGCGTCCAGTTAAAAAACGTGTCCGACCCAGAACTAGTATGAGAGAGCATTCAAATAAGGAATGTTGTGGATTTAACAGCCTCATTTGTGCGCATCCAATGCACTCAAACAGGTGAAGAAAGCTACAGCATATGCCCACTCGAACATTTCAAAGATAGCGTGCCACAATTGTGCTTCGCCTAAAAGTTTTCAACGCTTATCCACCTTCAGGGATCGTCGGTTTTCGATCGTTTTTCAACTTCGAAATGCTTCTAGAATGAGACCAGCAAGCTGGCGTATCACCAAGTCTTAGAGGTCGTCAAAACTGATGTCGTCTGAACTTTCGTGGGATGACTTTTCCGTGGAAGTTTCAGATTCATCTGAAACGCTTGAGTCGTGATCCACCGTTGATTCCGTGGAATCGGAGTTGGCATTTTTCGCCTCTCTTTCAGCGATGGGATCGCGGTATTCTCCTGTAGCCATCAATTCGTCAATCTTGTCGACAGCGGCAACGAAGCCCTCTTCAAAATTCTGAAAGTCTTCTCGGTAGAGGAAGATTTTATGTTTCTGGTAATGCACATTGCCGTCATCGTCAAATCTTCGTTTGCTTTCGGTAATGGTCATGTACAAATCTCGGCCACGTGTTGCCTTTACATCAAAAAAGTACGTTCGCTTTCCTGCACGCACGGGTTTTGAAAAAATCTCTTCTCTGTTGCTATGCTCGCTCATGGTGTCGATTCTATGAACGCTAATATATTGGACGGATTCGTTTATCCAAAATTTTTGTACAATGGACACGATTTCGCATCAAATTCCGCTTCATCGGATGAGCTGAATGGATCCGGAATATGTCCTCGGATACTTCAGCTGATCCTCTATTTTCACCTGGTAATGATACAATCCGTCGGGAACATAATAGGCGCCGCTCTGCGAGTTGCCAAGCCAAGGTTCATTGGAGTCTATGGTAGTCCAAATCAACTCACCCCATCGGTTAAATATTTGCAGATTGTAATAAGTAATGCCGAGTGCTACTGGAATCCACACATCGTTTACTCCGTCATTGTTCGGTGTAAAGCTGTTAGGAGCATAAAAAACATTGCCGGAAACGGCTACTTCTCCTGTCGCAGAACTACTGCAGCCTGCAGAATTGATCACTGTTTGCGTCACTTCGAAAAGGCCTCCGTCTGAATACGTGTAATTTCCGGAGCAATCGGTTGATGAACCTCCGTCACCGAAATTGTAGAAACAATTCAAACCATTGGCATTGACTGACTCGTAGCTGACAGTTGGGTCCAATATGTCCACTTGATTCGGAGTGATGTCAAAACCTGCTTGCGGAACTGGCAGTACTTGAATGAGGTTGTTTTGAGTTAGGATTAGCTCTTGGCTGCAAAATCCGCCGGCGTTCATCAAAAGCGTTACCGAGAAGTTTCCAGATGTCTCGTAAATGTGATTCGGGCTCGCGGCCACAGAAACGGTCCCATCGCCAAACTGCCATTCATACGATGTAGCTGTTTCAGTGACACTGTTATTTACGAAGCTTACAGAATGCGGAGGGCAACCTGCAGCCGGGCCGGCTTGGAAATTGATAGAGGGATCTTCAATGACCCAAATTTCTTCGCTTGCCACAACATCACAGCCATTCGCTGTCGCCGTCACTTCAACCGTGTATGTCCCTGGCGCTGCATAGGAGAGGTTATTGACAGATGCGTTCGCAATGTCCGCACTGGTGATTTCACCTCCAAAATTCCAGCTGTATTGCGTTTCGGGCTGGTTGGTAAAAATAGGAGATAGGCTGAAGTTATTGGTGGAAAAACATTCCGGGTCGGGGGTTTCGAACGCTGGATCAATTTCCGGGAATATTTCAACGGTCGCAAACGCGGTATCGCTGCAAGTGTATGGCGCTGAAACAATCAATTCGACATCGAATATCCCAGGGTACGGATAAGTGAAGGTTGGTGACTCTTCACTTGAAAAGTCGTCATTTCCTGTGACCCCAAAATCCCATTCCCAGCTTTCGCCATTGGCCGACAGGTTATCGAAGTCAAATGTGTACCCTTCACAAAAAGAAGATTGGTCGGCAATCTCTGCGAACGGATCTGCGGGAGCAATCCACTCAAATGTCTGATTGGAAACGCATCCATAATGTTCAGCTACAGCTGTCACGTTCCAGTTTTCTTCGTTGGCAAACGTCACCCAACCAGGACTGTCTAAATTGGAGCTAGACGGCAAGCCACCTGGAAATGTCCAAGTGATGTTCGTGCTGCTCGTAAAGGCCCCGTTCACGGACAAATCAAACGCTTCAACACCGTTGAGGCAAGCAAAATCATTCAGTTCGATTTCCAGCTCAATGGGTTCGTAGATGTAGAATACTTGGCTAGAAGTGTCTGCGCAGGGCCATGACGGATTTGCAATGAGCATCACCTCATAGGTCCCTGTGTCTGGGTAGGTATAGGTGGGGGACCCTTCAAGGCTGATGTCGGTCTCAATTCCTTCAACTCCAAAGTCCCAAAGCAAATCTTGAGCACCAATCGAATTCTCGAAAAATTCAATGGTTTCACCGATGCAATATTGATCTGTCGATTGTGGTTGTGCAGCTGAAATAATCGTTGGGTCGCACATCACCACATTGAATTGGAAATCCCGCATAACTGTGCTGAGCAATTCTCCATCACGGTATTCGGAGACACAAATCCCAATAACGTAAGCACCGGGATTTGTGGGAAACCCTGTAATTGCTCCCGTTTCCGAGTCTATCTCAAAAGGTGGAGCGGACGGTATGGGATCCAACGCTCCAAATCCAGCCCCCCATGGTATTTCGTTGAATGTTGCAGCCGGTGAAGGAGCAGGTGATGGGTTGTCTGTGCTGCCGCCATTGAGAGGAGTGCAAAACGCATAGCTCAATGAGTCGCCGTCAGCGTCAGTTGCACCTTGGTCCAAGAAGAAATCAAAGTTGGTGCATATGGCTTCGGGTGGGAACGTGTTGAAAATCGGACTGCTGTTTGGATTTGAGTCGTCTACAAACGCAGGAATTTGCGTTGTGAGCGTGATTCCGATGTTTCCTGGATTGGGGAGATTCGAAATTCCTGGGTTGCGACAACATCGCTGGAAGACCAAATCGTAACCAACAGCACTTGGAGGAAGATTTACTGTGATGGAGTATTCTAGCCTTTGCATGCACAAATCCTCAGGCAAATTCCCACACGGGTTTTCTAAAATTGTTTCAAGAGGCTCGATCGTTGAAACATCTATATCTACAGTATAAGTGTTGAATGCGCTGTTCCCTTCAAAAATGCCAAGCTGAATCTGAGGGTCAAGGTTGGTTCCTCCGTTCTGCCAGCCGAAGGGCTGTTCATTGTCGAAGCACTCGCGGTAAAAAATGAGGGAGATTTCAAAATCACCATTGCCAAGGTATTCGTAAACGATCTCTCCACCCATTGCATGAGCAGCGAAGCCCTTATTGTTCTCGGCTTGTATGAATAAACCTCCTATTGCGAGCAGCATAAATAGTGCAAACCTTCCGAGCGTTTTGCTCAGAATGGACATGTTGACACAGATGGCTGATTGCATTATAGGGATCATTCGACGTCTTAATTACGATATATCAACCCGATAAGTGACACATAAGTTGCAAGCGGGTTACCTTTAAGGCGTGGAAGATAATAACGAACGCGTCAGATTTGATGCATTGAACCTTCATCCAGACGTCATGGACGCCGTGGATGCGATGGGATTTCAAGAGGCAACACCAATTCAATCTGAGTCCATTCCAAAGATTTTGGCAGGACAAGACCTCATGGGAATAGCCCAAACGGGTACAGGAAAGACGGGTGCTTTTTTGTTGCCAACCATCGATCGCATTTTGGATACCCCGGACAACGGGAAGATTAAAGCGCTCATTGTCGTCCCAACGCGCGAATTGGCTCAGCAGATAGACCAAGCTGTGGAAGGGTTCGGCTATTATGCGAAAGTCACGAGCCTGGCCATTTATGGTGGAGGATCTGGTCAAGATTTCTCGCGAGAGAAGAAAGCCCTGACAAAGGGTGCGGATATCATCATAGCTACCCCTGGTCGATTCCTATCGCATCTGACCCTGGGCTACGTCGATTTGTCAGAACTCACCTGCTTAATTCTCGATGAGGCTGACCGCATGCTCGACATGGGGTTTCATGGTGACATCATGCGCATTGCAGAAAAGTGCAAAAAAGACCGACAAACCTTGTTGTTCAGTGCTACGATGCCAGATCGCATCGAAACGCTCTCCAAAGATTTGCTCAACAACCCCGTCACCGTCAAATTGGCGCTGTCGAAGCCAGCTGAAAAAATCAAGCAGGGTGCTTACGTCTTGTTCGACCATCAAAAGGACGAGGTGTTGGTTGAAGTATTGAAAGACCGCAACGTTAAATCGGGGATTGTCTTTACATCTCGAAAGCGAACGGTTGCGCAAATTACGCGCACACTCAAGAAGGCAGGAATTCGCTGTGAACGCATTTCTTCAGATGCGGAGCAATCAGAGCGCGAATCTGTGATGTTGGGGTTCCGACAAAAGAAATTTCCAATTTTGGTAGCAACAGACGTTGTAAGCCGCGGAATTGATATCGATAGCATTGAGCTCGTAGTCAATTACGACGTGCCACCAAACGAAGAAGATTACGTTCACCGCATCGGCAGAACTGCCCGCGCAGACAAGGACGGAGAAGGTGTCACCTTGATCAATCCCGACGATCAATTTCGATTTGGTAAAATTGAAAAGTTGATTGAAAAGGAAGTGCCAAAACTGGAGATTCCAGAGAGACTTGGCAAAGGACCAGAATACAATCCGAAAAACCGTGGAGGTGGAGGTCGGCATGGCGGGCGACCTGGACAATCAGGCGGGCGTGGTGGGCGTCAGCCTTTCAGAGGTGGGAAATCTCAAGGAGGCGATGGCGGAAATCGCAGCAAAAAACCATTCAACAAAAACAAACCCAACCAACGATAGTCGGCATGGGTGAGGAGCAAAAAGAGCAGGGTTCATCAAGTGATCCTATTCGTTCGGAAGAAGCTTGGAAGGAATCATTGAGTCCTGAGGCGTTTCGCGTTCTCCGCCAAAACGGAACAGAACGCCCTTTCAGTTCGCAGTTTCACCAAGTGGGTGAATCTGGCATTTTCAATTGCCAGGGTTGCGGTACTGAACTGTTCAAAAGTGAAGCCCAATTTGACTCAGGTTGCGGTTGGCCAAGTTTTGATCGAGCCGCGCAGCCTGATAACATTGTTGAGAGGCTGGATCGCACACACGGTATGACTCGCATTGAAGTGCGGTGCAAATCGTGCGATGGCCACCTCGGTCATTTGTTTCCAGATGGCCCGACGGACACGGGGCAGCGCTATTGCATCAATGGGGTCTGTTTGCAATTGAACAACGACGAATCGTGAGTCAATAATGCTTCGGTGGAGGTGGTGGAATGTTGTTGTCGCCTATTTTCTTGTTCAAGATGCTCTTCCTGAAATTGCGCTCGATTATAGGCAATTTTGAAGCCCTCTCGTAGCCGATTACTTCGAGCGCATCTTTTATGAAATCGCTCTTCAAGTCGATGCCTTGATGGTGAAGCTCGTCAAGTTCATTTAGTCTTTGCATGCAGTTCTGCTCATTGAAGTAGAGGGTGTCAAGTCTGTATTTTTGCAGGCTATCTTCCTTTGCGCGAATCAGGTCTCCATGGTGCCTGAATTTTTGTTGAGCAGCGTGTGCGATGGGCCAAAACTCTTGGCTTTCCTCGGCTGTGAGTTCCAATTCTTCGACGAAAAAAGCGATGCGCAAGGCTTGAACACGATCTTTGCCCACGAATGGCTTCTTTTTAGCGTTTTGGCTTGTTTCGTGATGGCGTTGCGCAATGGCGTTGGTGCTAAAGCAGGTCCACAAAAAGCTGGCTAGGACAATTTGAATGGTGATTGAATTGTACATGGTGTTCTTTTTTTTCTGGATTTACTTTTAGAGGGATTTGGAAATTTCCCAAAATAACTCGTCGTCCAAAAGCCACTGTTCCAATTCTGTTTCGGAGATCTGCAGGCTTTTTTTGTCGGTCGCTTCCCACAGGCAGATAAAGCTTTCACACGTTTCTTGCTGCGCCGAAAAGAGTATGAATCCAGCAGCGCTAATGAACGCGATAAAGACTGCAGCATAGCGAACTTTTGGGAGCGGTTCCTTCAGAAACCCATCATTGCTTTGCGTTTCATTTGCCATCGCCTTCACCCAGATTTGATGGCGCTGCTCCTCGAAAAAATCGGACGCAGGCATTCCAGAAACTGGAGGGATGTTATGTTTTTGTTTGGTGTCCATGCGCATGTTTGTCGTTTTGAAGGCGCTGAAGGTTTAAAAGAGATTCAAGTCCTTGTCATTTGCAAGAGCCGTTTCGATTTTTTTTCGTGCGTGGTGATAACTTGCTTTTAAAGCACCTGTTGTGATACCAGTGATTTCACCAATGGATCGAAACGACTGTCCTTCGTAGTAATGCAATAAGAAAACCTGTTTTTGGCGGGTTGGTAAACCTTGAATCGCACGCTCCAAGTGATGATTTATTTGTTCAGCACTGAGGTGTTGTGCTTGAGGACTGGTCATGTTTCGTGTTAACGCTTCGTCATCATTTACCACATGTTTTTTGATTCTTGAACGCTTCCGCAGTGTTTCAATTCCTTTGCGGTGTGCAATTGTGAACAGCCAGGTAGAAAATTGAGATCTTTCTTCAAATGTGTGGATTGACTTCAACAACTGTATGAAGGTTTCTTGCGTGGTATCATCGGCATCTGCATGATTTCCAACAAGTTGGTAGATGTGCGAATAGACGCGTCGCTGCCATTCATCCATCATGGCCTGATACGCTCGGTTTTTGACCATTAAGTCAGCAGACTGCAAGTCGGCAAGCCACGACGGTTGAGCGTATTTTGATTCCACTTTCATCTGACTGCTTTTCGACGACTGCGAAAGCTTAAGGTTTAATGCTGGTGCCGTATTTGCAAATGATACGGTGCATAAGGTCAGCTCTTTCTAAGCAGCACCCCAAGCAAAATGGCTCCGCCAAAAAAGGTAATGGTCGAAATCAGTTCAGCCTGAGTGAAATGAATGGAGCCAAGTTCAATGACCGCATTTACACGGATTTTCTCGATGAAAAAGCGCTCGGCACCATTGAACATGCAGTACAATGCGAATAATGTGCCCGCTGTCTTGAAACGCTTGCGCATCAACCACAGAAAGACAAAAATAATCGTCGCCATAACCGTCTCGTAGAAAGCAGTTGGAAAAACTCCTGGGTCGAGGTAAGTTCCATACCCTGCGAATGATGGCCATGGGTCTCCTGGGCCAATGAGCCGACCTGTGTAACCTGCTAATCGTTCTCCAAAAACGCCATTTACGTTGTTTGGAAACTGATAGGACCACATCCAGTCAGGAAGCCAACTCAGCCATTCTGGCATTGGGTTGGGATTGGGTATTCCCCAATCGCCATCTCCACTCACTTGGCAACCAATTCGTCCAACACCGTATCCAAGCATCAAACCCGGCGCAACAGAATCAGCAAGGTGGAGAAAGTGGAGCTGATTTTTTCGAGCATAACCATACACGGCTAAACCTCCAACGATGAGTCCACCGTATATGGTGAGGCCTCCGAGGAAGTTGGACAGGGAGGGATCTGTGAAGAATCGGACCAATTCTTCAGGGTATTCTAGCAAATGAAAAAACTTTGCACCTACGACTCCGCCAACCGCAGCGGCAGCCACAATTCCGCCAACATGCTGACTTGAGTGGATTAGCACCTTTTCTTCTTTCACAGGTTGAGAACGTGTGGCACGGCTTTCCCACCATTTCCATCCGATCATGAGAAGTGCAAAGAATAGCCCAAGCCCTACATTCCCTTCCAAGCTGAATAAATGGGACTGAGGCAATCCGCTCGCAAAGAGTTCGTTGGCGTTGATGAGCAGGTAGAGAAATTTCCAGCCGAGAATAAAGCCAATGAATGCTTGGGTCACCCATTCACCGATGCCAACCGGGCCGCCTGAAATCACGGTGATTGAAGCTGGTTTAAAGATTCCGAGCTCCTCTTTTCGATTCATTTCACGGCGCAGGGTTGCTGCTGCTGTCACGAATGCAAGGGCCACAAAAAGACCAAATGAGTTGATCAACTTGAGCGCGGGCAAGTCCCATTGCAAGAGGTCAAGAAATAAATGGTAGAGGGTTGGGTACATTTTTAACTGTTGCGTTACGTGCGTGAACCATGCATGAAACCATTCGCTCGGATAGCGGTGAGTTGGACTTGAGCAATTTCGTTGGCGGCCACGGAGGATTCATCCACACCGACTCTCACGTACTCTGGCGTGTAGCCAAAACGAAGGCCATCCTCTGTGGAGTCTTCGAACAATACATCGCGCGTAGCATGAAGAAATTGTTCATAGTGCGCCCGTTGTTTCTTGAGCGAAAGTGTTCTCAGGATTTTGGTCCTTTCTTTTCGAACGTGCACGGGCACTGAATCTTCGATTCTTATCGCTGTTGTTTTATCGCGTTCCGAGTAAGTAAAGACATGCAGATAACTGATGGGAAGTTCCTGCAAAAAAGAGTAAGTTTCTTGGAAGGCATCTTCATCTTCTCCCGGAAAACCGGTAATGACATCTACACCAACGCTCGCTAGTGGCATGTTTTGGCGAATTCGCACAATGCGCTCAGCATACAGATCTGTGCGATAACGTCTGCGCATGGATTTTAAAATCCGATCTGATCCACTCTGCAGCGGAATGTGGAAATGGGGTTGGAATCGTCTGCTTCGACTCACAAAGTCAATGATTGTCTCATCCAGCAAGTTGGGCTCGATGCTGCTAATTCGAATGCGCGGTACTTTTATTTTTTCGTCGAGGGCTTGAACGAGGTCTCGAAAAGATTCGCCTGTTGTTTTGCCAAAATCACCGATGTTAACACCGGTAAGAACAATTTCTTTGGCGCCGGAATGAGCCGCTTTTTCGGCGATTTCTAACGTTTCGCTTATGGACGCATTTCGAGATCGACCTCGTGCGAGTGGAATCGTGCAAAATGAACAGAAGTAGTCGCAGCCATCTTGCACCTTTAAAAAGGCTCGCGTGCGATCGTTGCTTGAGAACCCGGGGACAAAAGCCTTGACCTCCTTGATGGGATTTACTTGAATGGCAGTCGCATCTTCTTGTTCCATAGCTTTTAAATGCTCGGGTAAGTTGAACTTTTCTTGTGCGCCAAGTACGAGGTTCACACCGTCAATTTCGGCTATTTCTTGTGGCTTCAATTGTGCGTAGCATCCCACGACGGCGACAAAGGCGCTGGGATTTCCGTTTCGAGCGCGACGCACAGCATTTCGGCATTTTGCGTCAGCTTGATCTGTCACACTGCACGTATTGATGACAACAACATCTGGCGCATCGTCAATTCCAACACGAGCGTAACCAGCATTCGCTAAATCACGAGCGATGGTCGAAGTTTCGCTAAAATTTAACTTGCACCCTAAGGTGTGAAATGCTGCAGTTCCTCCCGGTGTCATGAAGCAAATCTAAGCCAGAATACAGGCGTTCATTCCCTGAAAACTGCACACATTAAAATATTTTGCAACCAATTCACACATTGGCTGTTATATTGCAAGACCTGTTTAAATGAAAACCAATACCATGCGAATTTTTGCCTTTAGCGTTTCAGTTTGCTTATTTGCTTTTGCAGCAAATGCCCAGACTTTCTCAAACGCCTCCTCCTCTTTGCCAGACAGTTACAACAGTGGCAACTGCGTAGGCTTCACTGATATGGATAACGACGGCTATGACGACATTGTTGTTCTGGACGGATCGACCACAGTAAAGGTTCTTTACCAAGATGGCGCTGGGAACTTCAGCGAGGTGAATTATGGTGATGTGTCAAACAACAACCAATGGGGAATGACCATTGGTGATTATGACAACGATGGTCACAAAGATGTCTTTGCTGGCGGCTCATACGATGGTGTCCACGTAAAGCACATTGATGGCGTTGGACAATGGTCCGACTTTGACCTGGAAAATGGCAACATGTTTATGCAAGCGTGCAACTTCGCAGACATCGATAACGACGGTCAATTGGACGTCTTTGGATGCCACGACGATGCGCTTTCTCGAATCTGGAAAGGCAATGGTTCGGCATTGGATTACGATCAAGAAATGATTGACCTCACAAACTACGATTACAGTGATTATCCTTCTACAGACCACAGCGGCAACTACGGAACCGTCTTCTGTGACTTCGATCACGATGGTGATTTGGATTTGACCATTGCGAAATGCCGTCAATTTGTGAGTGACCCGAATGATCCGCGTCGGATCAACCAAATCTGGATGAACAATGGTGATGGAACCTGGACTGAAGTTGCAGAAGAGCGAGGTTTGGTTCTGAATGAGCAAAGTTGGACGGTTGATTATGCAGACTACGACAACGATGGCGATTTTGATTGCTACTTAACCAATCACTCTACCACGATGCGATTGCTGCAGAACGATGGTGCCGGTTACTTCACGGACATTACTGAGGAGGCAGGTCTCGGCGTTAGCGGCTTTGTGTTGCAAGCGAAAATGACTGACTTTGACAATGACGGATATGTGGACGTTCTGATTTCAGGCGGTTTTCACTCCTATTTTCACAACAACGGTGACGGCACATTCACTGAGCAAGACGTGTTTGTAGCAGGTGATACCATGCACAGCTTTGCTGTTGGCGATGTCAATCGTGATGGATTTGCTGACTTGTATGCGAGCTACGGAAACGGCTACAACAGCCCTGATAACAATAACGATGACATGTTATGGTTGAACGAAGGCAACGACAATCATTGGATCGCTTTTGACTTGGAAGGCATCGAATCCAACAAAGATGCCGTTGGCGCCACCGTGATCATCACAGGTGACTTCGGTACACAGATTCGTGAAGTGCGTGCAGGTGAGAGTTATGGCATCACCAACACGTTTGCATGCATGTTTGGGTTGGGCGAAATCGAGAGCATCGATGCGGTGACGATTAGCTGGCCGAGCGGAATGCAGACGGTGATTGAAAACCCAAGCATCGATCAATACCACAACTTGCTCGAAGCGCCATGCATGACAGATTTGACGTTGACCGTTTCAGGGGAAACATCCATTTGCCCAGGAGAAACAATCGAAATGATTGTTGAAGGTGACTTTGCAAGCTATGCATGGTCGAATGGATCAACAGAATCTTCATTGTCCATCGGTGAATCCGGCAATTACAGCGTAACCGCTTATGACGCGGATGGATGCGCTGCTGTTTCGACGGTTGTCTCGGTGGAAGTAGTTACCCCAGAAGCGCCAGTGGTAAATGCCTTGAGCGAGTTGAGCTTTTGCGCAGGAGGTTCAGTCGATCTGGTGTCTGAAAGCGCTGGGGATTGGTCTTGGTCCAATGGAGCTGAAACGCAAAGCATAAATGTCATCGAGTCGGGTACTTACTTCCTGACTGTAACAGACATTTGCGGAAATGCCAACCCGTCTGAGGAGTTTGTCGTCGTTGTTCTGGACGCTCCTAACGCACCTGTCATCACAGGGCCAACGGATTTGGATGGTCCACAAGTTGTCACGCTGGAATCTTCATCTGAAACGACGTTTTGGTACGATTCTGAAACAGCACTAGAGGCAATGGCCGTTGGGTCAAGTTTCGAATTGGATGCTCAAGTTTCAACAACAGTTTGGGTTGAGGACATTGCAGCGGAAGACTTTATGGAGGAGAATGGTGGCCGGTCAGAAACAGATGAGGGCCAGTACCACGACAACAGCATTCGTTGGCTGTTGTTTGATGCTTACGAGGACATCGTGATTCATAGCGTCGACGTTTACGCCAATGGCGACGGTTCGCGTGAGATTGGTGTCATTGACTCGGACGGCAACGTTGTTGTCTCTGGATCATTTGAAGTCACGGATGGTATGAGCACTGTTGTGTTGGATTTTGAAGTAGCGGAAGGCATGGGTTACGGACTGCGTTCTTTGGACGATGACCCACAATTGTGGCGAGATGCTCCTGATACGGATATGAACTATCCATACGCAATTGGTGACATGGCTTCCATCACGCAAAGCACTGCCGGAGGAAACAACGCCTATAACTATTACTATTTCTTCTACAATTGGGTGGTCCAATCGCCTTCAATTGCCTGTGCTTCAGAAAGAATTCCTTATACAATCAATGTAACGGGCATTGCAGAACAGATCGGAGTGGCCTTGGACTTGTACCCGAATCCATCCAACGGACGTGTTCAGTTGAAGGTGTCAGGTGAGCAGCAAGGAATGCTGGAGTGGAGCATGATGTCATCTACCGGGGCCGTGGTCGACCAAGGCTTGGCTTCTTCGGGTCAATGGTTCGATTGGTCTGGTCTTGCGAAAGGAACGTATGTGTTCAAATTGAACGCGCAACAGGGTGGGTTGGTAAAGCAAGTAGTTTTGCAATAAGCAAGCTCAAGAATAATATCAATGAAAGCAGCGGCCGATTGGTCGCTGCTTTTTTGTTGCAAATACAATGAATTACAAGCGAGCGATTGAAAAACCTCAGAAAGAAATGCTACCTCTTTTTTATATCAAGTCCATAGATTTCGAGCGTGGCCTGTTCGAACGCAATTGATTGAGACCTTCTTATTTCAGCAATGATCATGCATGACTCGAGAAAAGATTGTTCTTTTGGTGCAGCGCTCCATCGATCGAGGTGGTTCATGACTGTTCCAATCAACTCATAAGGAAAGGAAAGCTCGAAGGTATCAACTATGATTTGCTCAACAATTTGAGCATCATCCAACGCATATAGGGTTGCTGTTCGATAAGCTTCAATCAGTCCTCCGACGCCAAGCTTAGTTCCGCCGAAGTATCGGACAACAATTCCCAAGGAATTGGTGATTTCTCGACTTTTGAATGCTCCTAAAATAGGTGGTCCGGCGCTATTGCTGGGTTCTCCATCATCGGAGGCGCGCCAATTGCTCCCATCGATACCAATGCGGTATGCATATGCATGGTGGCGAGCATCGTGGTATTTCTTCCTGATTGCCTTCAAATGTTGGTCAACCTCGCTCGCGTGGGTGATTGGAAAAACAAAACCAAAGTGTTTGGATCCCTTGACTTTAAACATGCCAGAAGCTGGACCTGCTAAAGTCAAAAAGGAGTCTTGGAGTCGGGAGTCGTCAGACATACTGTCACAAGCTATCTCATTGACCTGAGTTTCTTTGGTACTCAGGAATCAATGTTTTTAAGAGGACAAGCGTTTCCTGATGCGAGCCCTTGGCTTTGGACAGCTCCACTATGTTCTCAATATCGTCAGAGCTCAGTGAAGGTGGCGTGCTTGCTCTCATAATTTTGTGATGGTGGGTCGGAAGCATAGACTCACGATGAGACAGAAGTTCTTCATGCATCTTTTCTCCTGGACGCAATCCTGTTATTGCGACTTCGATGTCTTTTCCTTCTTCAAGGCCAGCGAGTGCAATCATTTTTTTTGCCAAATCAAGAATTTTGATTGACTGCCCCATATCGAAAACGAATACGTCGTCCTGCTCGCCCATAGTGGCAGCCTCCAATACAAGCGATACGGCTTCAGGTATCGTCATGAAGTACCGTGTAACTTCCTTGTCAGTGACGGTGATAGGACCTCCAGATTCGATTTGTCTTTTGAATAAAGGGATGACCGAACCGTTGCTTCCGAGCACATTCCCAAATCGGGTGATGACGCATTGGGTGTTGGAATTGGACGCACTCTGAAGCACCAAAAGTTCGGCAAGTCGTTTTGTGGCTCCCATGACACTTGTTGGATTCACAGCCTTGTCTGTTGAAATGAAAACAAAGCGCGGACACTTCGCAGCCTCGGCGGCCTTGAGCACATTCCTACTGCCCATGGCATTTGTGTCAAAAGCCTGCCAGGGCTGTTTCTCCATCATAGGCACATGTTTGTATGCTGCCGCATGAAAGACTACGTCTGGCTTGAAAACTTTGAGCGTGTCAAGGATTTGCTGAGCGTCTCGTACGTCACCAATCTGAAGATCGACGCGATCATCAACTCCGAGCGCCTTCAGTTCCAGGTGAAGGTCATGCATGGGGGTTTCTGCTTGGTCGATGGCCAGCAAGATCTCAGGTTTGTACATGAGCAATTGCCGGACCAATTCAGAACCGATTGATCCAGCGGCACCAGTGACAACAATGCGCTTGCCATTCATATCCTCATGTATGTGCTGCGAATTCATTTTGATTGGCTCTCTGCCAAGCAAATCTTCGATGTTGAGCTCTCTAATTTGTCCAAGTGATAAAGAGCCATTGATCCAACGGTCCACCGGTGGCACATCCAAAGGCCGAACTCCGTGCTGAAGTGCCATGTCGACCATGCGCCGTCTGTGCTCTTTGTTTAGATTTTGAATGGAGAGAATCATTTGGTCAATCCGCCCACCAGCAAAAAGGATTTCTGCTTGGTTGGGGCTGAGGATATCGATTCCTTCTATCTTCTTGCCAATTTTATTTCGATCATCGTCGATGAAGGCGATTAGCTTCATTCCAGAATCACCTAATTCTCGATCGATGGCCTCTTTTGCGAGCAAGCCCGCTTCTCCCGCTCCGTAAATTGCGATTTGTGTCTTGATCCCAGGATGTCGCTTGTTTTGCAGGTAAAGCCATTTCACGAGCCAGCGGCTCGACACCATTGTGGCGGTGGTCAAAATCCATTCGATCCCAAGTATGCTGAAAGGAATCCAATAGGGCCCATTGCCGAGCTTTGCTGCGATTAAATTTGCGCTGGCAAATACAACGGTGACAGCGCTTGTGCACAAAGCGATGCGCTTGACATCTTCTAAGCCTGTATGTCGGATGATTCCTGCGGAGGTGTTGAAGAGCAGAAAAGCCGTGATGCGGGCTGTAAGGAACACTGGCAGAAACGCCTTCCAAACTTCCCATTCTTCTTGAGGAATGCGAAATTCAAATCGAAGAAGAGCGGCGGCATACAAGGCGAATACGCTTACCGTTAAATCAACTGCGGTCACCATCCAGCGAGGCGCGTGTTTTTTAGGCAGCAGAAACTTCAACATGTTGGATTAACCTTCAAAGCACAATGAAAGAATGAAAGACCTTGTTTTCAAGGATTCCAATGGAGCAGAGAACTCTGATTCGTCTTGGATCATGATGTTTCTGCGTCCAAGTTCGAACTTGCCTTCGATGCTAAATTTGAAAAACGGAAGAAAAAAGTCAACGCCAGCACCAATGTCAATGGATGAGTTCCCAGATTCAAGACGTAAAATGTATTCGCTTTGCAGTTGTTGATTGGTTTCTTCCTGAGACTGCATGTCTTTGCTAAGTTTACCGCCAATGACTGCAAAGGCAGCCACATTGCCAATGCGGTCAGTTCTGAGTTTCAGAAGCAAAGGGAAGTCGAGGTAAACAGCCTCTGTCCTCCTGCTTTTGATTGCCACGTCATCTTCATCCTGGAAATGATATTCAAGCGATCGATCTTGAAATGAAAGACCCGGAAGAAAGCGTAAATGCAGGTTTTTGGTCATATTCCAAGAAGCAACCAAAGCCAAATTAAAGCCAGCTTGTGGCTGGTTAATGATCTGAATTAAACTGTCTGAGAAAGAAAATTCTGGACGCTGAATGATGTTGTAATCACTTTGATTGCCTGCTATGCTGAAGCCAAAGTGGTATTTTTTCGCATCAAAAGCAGCGAGGTTTTTCCGGCCTCCTTGTCCAAAACTTTGAGTGGATACAAGGCATGCGAAACCGATTAGAATCCACACTTTCTTAAAAGTGGTTTGGCGAGAGACGAGTGGGGATTCAAGAAGGAAATTTGGCATGTTGCTCGAGCGAGGTTGTCGTGTAAAACTATAACGGAGTGCTTGAAGTAAAAATTGGCAAGTTTCTAAAAAATCAAGCCGTCCAAATTTTCGGCAAAATCAAAGCAAAAATGGCAGATAAAATCAGTCCAACAAATGACCAAGCTAATGTGGCCATGCCGATATAAAAAACAGGGGAGAAGAAGACGTCAATATTGGCATGTTGTCGTTTGATGATCTCATTGCGGTCAGTGTCCAGCAATTGCGGATTCGTTGCAACCATTTCGGCGAAAGCTGTTTCATCCATAATCTGCTCTGTCGCTTGGTTTTTTTTCAATGTTTGGCGTGAGGCGAGTGCATCTGCTGCGAGGAAATAGTACCAAAGGCCTAAAATGGCAGGCATGATCAATGCGTAGGTCAATGTTTTCCTGGAGACTTGTTTCCACCGTTCCAAAAAATCGTGTCCATGATTTTTGTAGGCACGATGCGTCGCGTAAGCTGCTACAATGGTTACGAACGCAAGGTTGAGAAGGATCCCAAACTTGGTAGAGTTTTCCCAAGTCCAGGTTCCTAATGCGTAGTATTTGAGTGCCAACCAAGTGAGTGGGCCCGCAAAGAACAGAAGCCGAAGCTTATCCATTCATTGAAGATAAAAAGTCTTCATTGCTGCGGGTTTGCTCCATTCGGTCTTTCATGAACTCCATGGCTTCAACAGAATTCATGTCTGCCAAATGCTTTCTTAAAATCCAAATCCGTTGCAGTGTTTCTTTGTCCATGAGCAAATCCTCGCGACGCGTTCCTGATGATAGAATGTCGATTGCAGGGTAGATGCGACGATTTGAAATACGGCGGTCAAGCTGCAATTCCATGTTGCCTGTACCTTTGAATTCCTCAAAAATAACTTCGTCCATTTTTGAGCCAGTCTCGGTGAGTGCAGTTGAAATAATTGACAGCGATCCGCCATTCTCGATGTTTCGAGCAGCTCCAAAGAAACGCTTTGGTTTTTGCAATGCATTCGCTTCGACACCTCCACTCAGGATTTTACCTGAACTAGGAGAAACGGTGTTGTATGCTCGTGCCAATCGGGTGATGGAATCAAGCAGAATACAGACGTCGTGCCCGCACTCTACCATGCGCTTCGCTTTTTCCAAAACAAGATCGGCGATGCGTACGTGCCGATCAGCAGGTTCGTCGAATGTTGATGCAATGACCTCTGCATTGACACTTCGCTTCATGTCCGTCACTTCTTCAGGACGTTCGTCGATGAGCAAAATCAATAAATATACCTCGGGATGATTGAGGGCAATGGCATTGGCTACATCCTTGAGAAGTGTTGTTTTACCCGTCTTTGGCTGTGATACAAGCATGCCGCGCTGTCCTTTGCCGATGGGCGCAAAAAGGTCCATGAGTCGCGTGCTGATGTTTCCTCCGCGCGTGCTCAGTTTGAACTTTTCTTGAGGGAAAAGCGGTGTAAGGAACTTGAAGGGAATGCGATCACGAACCCACTCTGGAGAACGCCCATTGATGCTCATTACATCAATCAACGGGTAGAACTTCTCGCCCAAACGAGGAGGACGTACTTTGGCGATTACTGTATCACCCGTTTGCAGGGAATACTGTTTAATCTGGCGCGACGTGATATAAACGTCATCAGGCGAATTCAGGTAATTATAATCCGCAGAGCGTAGGAAGCCAAACCCTTCTGTTTGTATTTCTAGAACACCTTCTGCTGTGATGATGCCATCAAAATTGAATCCATGTTCTTCTGGCTCACTTAAGTAACGGTCCTTGCGATCGTTTCTTCCGCCCCGTCGGTCATTTCCACGTCGATCATTTCCTCGTCGGTCGTTGTCTCGTCGATCGTTGTCTCGTCGATCGTTGGTGCGTCGATCATTGTTCCTGCGATCTCCTCGTTCATCGCCCTGCTTTTCCTCGCCCTGCTTTTCATCGCGAGGCTTGTCGTCACGGCGCTTGTCGTCGCGTGGCTTGTCGTCACGGCGCTTGTCGTCGCGTGGCTTGTCGTCACGGCGCTTGTCGTCGCGTGGCTTGTCGTCACGGCGCTTTTCATCGCGGGGTTTTTCGTCGCGGGGTTTGTCGTCGCGGGGTTTGTCGTCGCGACGTTTGTCGTCGCGGGGTTTGTCGTCGCGACGTTTGTCATTGCGACGCTTGTCATCGCGGCCTCTGTCGTCGTTTCGTTTCTTGGATTCTCCGCTTTCTGCTGTGACATCCCCTTTGTCGCCTCCCTTTCGGATATCTTCTGCGTTCTTGTCTTCTTTGTTGGCGTTTTGTTTCGCCCTTCGTTCCCGAATGGCGTCACCGGGTTGGCGTTTTCCTTTTTGTTCGGAATTATCCGCCGATTCGTTGGCTTTCGAATCCGAAGAATCTTTCTTCGGTTGCCTTGGTGACGGTGCCTTTTTAGACTTTACCTCGGTTGTGTCCTCGGTTGAATCTTTTTTGGCACGAGATGAGGCAGGCTTAGATTTCGGCTTTACAGGAGCTTTTTTGTTTTCGCCAGGCCTTAATGCCTGCTCATCCAAAATGCTGTAAACAAGATCTTGCTTTTTCAGTTTTTCAAGTCGGCTGATTCCGAGTTTTTTTGCGATTTCCTTGAGTTCAAGGACCTTCTTCGCATTGAGTTCAATGATGTCGTACATCAATTATAATATCAATAGTATAGTATATGCTTTGGGTGTGTCCTTTTCGAGGACGAGAGCTTTTGGTAAAAGCTCAATCGATTTCAATGATAAAAGTAGTAGAACGAAACAAAGTGTTCGTGCACTCAATGAATGCTTCCTATCAAGGACAATGCAATAATAGTGAAAAAATCATTAAACTCCTCTGCTAGAGCTGCGGTCTCCTAATTCAATCACCTGCATTTGATCCAATTTGCCATTTTTCACTTCAAATTTTATGAGGGTGCGCTTCTTATGAAAACCATGCATTCCACAAGCGCCTGGGTTCACATACAATCCTCCCCAGCTTGCATCACGTTTGATGAGCAATAAATGGCTGTGTCCGCAGACAAATACATCGGGTTTGTGTTGAAGAAGGGCCGCACGGACACCTTTAGCATAACGCCCAGGCCGGCCACCAATGTGGGTCATATAAAACTTGAGACCTTGAATTTCCCATAGAAGTTCTTCATCAAATTCAGCACGAATCAGATGATTATCGATGTTTCCGAATACGATGCGTGTTTGCTTTGGCTTGAGTGCGTCAATAGCGTCCGTCACCTCAAGGCGACCAATATCACCGGCATGCCATATTTCATCGCAATCTTGCAGATGATGGCTGAGTCTTTCATCCCAATGACCGTGATTGTCTGAAATCAGTCCGATTTTTACGACTTGTTGCATTTGGTTGTACAAGGTGTGTATCGTATCTATTGCTTTCGAATACGTGCAAATAAAATCAAAATGAGCAAGCAATTCAATAAGACCAAAGCCATTCTTATTCTTGGGTTCATTTTCTTTGGACTCGGAAACAGTTCATATGCTCAATCGTCAAAGAAAAGAGCTTTGAAGAGCTACGAGCAAGCGACCTATTTGTACAGTCAAGGCAGGCGAGACGAGGCCCTTGTGGAATTGGAGTCAGCCCTTCGCGTGGACCCTTTGTTTTTTGAAGCCTACATGCTCAAAAGTCAGATCTATGAAAAGCGAAAGGATTGGGATAACGCCCTGGTGCCATTGTTGCGAGCAACGGAGGCGCATCCAGATAAAAGACAAAAATGGCTCGAGTCATTGATTCGGTTGTCATATCGCGCTGGCCGCTATGATGAGGCTTTTGATGCTATGCAAGAGGGGTATACCAACTCCGATTGGTCAATGAAAGATCAACTTTTAAATCAATCCGTACGGTTTGCTAAAATGGCCTTTGAATCGCCCACAGAGCTCGATCCTTCTGCACTTGGCGGCGATGTGAATACAGACGATCCGGAATATTATCCAGCGTTGTTTGCAAGTGGTGATCGCATGATCTTCACTCGTGAGTTGGATTACCCGGGGCGATCTTTTGGTCAAGAGGACTTTTACGAAGCAGAGCGAGTCGGTGAGGTTTGGCAAACAGTGCGCCCCATTGCCGAGATCAACACTACTCGGAATGAGGGAGCACCCTCGATACGAGGAGATGGCAGACTGTTGGTTTTTACTGCATGTGCTGGAGTAGATGGCTCCTATGGAAATCGATCGGGAGAGGGTTCTTGCGACTTGTTTCAGAGCAATTTCAACGTGAAGACTTCTGCATACAATGAGGCCATCAACTTGAGCCAATTGAACTCAACGAGTTGGGAAAGTCAGCCTGCTTTAAGTGCAGATGGACAGCAGTTGTATTTTGTTCGCGCCTTCCGATCAAAAGAATCAAATGAGTTGGTCCAGGATATTTACATCAGTGAAAGGAATGAAGCAGGGTTATGGATGCAGCCTTCTCGATTATCTGACGTGATCAATACCGCTGGAAGAGAGGAGAATCCCTTTCTGCATTCAGACGGGGTGTCTTTGTATTTTGCTTCAGACGGCCTGCCAGGAATGGGGGGCATGGACCTGTATGTCAGCAGAAAATCTGAGGATGGGTCATGGTCAACTCCCGAAAATTTGGGCTACCCCATCAATACCAGTGGTGACGAGAACAGTTTGCAGGTCTTCGCAGATGGCCGACATGCCATTTTTGCAACAGATCGAGAAGAGCCAGGAAATCTTGATTTATGGGAGTTTGAATTGCCTGAAGCAGTGAGTGCTAATGCTGTGGCGCTATGGCAGGGTGGAGTCTTTGATTCTAAGACTCGAACCCCAGTCAGTGCGAGGGTGCAAGTCCTCAATAAGGCAGGAGTCATTTTGAGCACGCAACGGTCAAACCCAGACGATGGACAGTTTACGTTGTCTTACTCCAATGAGGAAGAGGTGATTGTTCAAGTAGAGCATCCTGATTTTGCCTTTTTCAGCACGACGCTTCAAGGGGCGTCTGAATTGGATTCATTTGTTCCCATTCCATTGGAAAGACTCAGAGTGGGAATGACCATGACTTTGCGCGATGTTCGTTTTGAAAAGTCTTCAGCAGACTTGGCGGATAGCTTTCAGCCTGAACTTGAACAGCTTGCTAAGACCATGCTGCAATCGGAAATACGGATCGAGATCATTGGCCACACCGATGGTGATGGCTCTTTCGAGAACAACATGATTCTGAGTAGGCAGAGGGCAGAATCGGTCGCTGATTTTCTCGAAAAACGTGGCGTGGATCGCACACGAATGGAGTTGCTCGGCCTCGGTGCATCCGTTCCGATTCAGTCAAATGATACTGATGAAGGAAAAGCGATGAATCGCAGAACAGAAATTGTGGTGATCAACTGATTTGCCACCTCCAGGACAGCCAAACAAGTCTTGCAGGCGCTGGGTTGAAATAGCGACCTCCGAATCCATTCGTTTGAAACCAACTGGAGTATTTGGAGTCGAGAATGTTCCGCACGCCAAATTGCCATGTGCATGCAGCGCTCCTGAGCGATATCCAGGCATCTAAACGCTGATGGGCTTGGGACCAATCATCTTTGCTGTTGTGCAGAGGCATTCGATCGTTCCAGTAATGCATTGTGCCCGCAGCCCAGCGTTCGGTGTGATACGCTGCTTGAAAACTGGAAGCATGCAAAGGAGTTCCTGGCAATGCCTCGGTTACGGAATTGAAGGAGTGGCGATTCATACTGCCCTGTCCTTGAAGGACCACCCAATGGCTATTTTTCAGCGTTACCATTGCATTGCAATATCCTTCCAAACCGACCATTTGCAGGCCTTGAATGTTGTCGATGTAGAAGCCGTCACTTTCTCTTTGAACAGAAGCGATCGCATTGCCGACTTCCTGCTGGTAGGCTTGCAACGAGTAAGTTACCGATGCCTGCTTGAAGTCGGTATTTCCCTTCCAGCCTAGTTCAATCGCATTTGCTCTCTCTGGCAGGAGATTGAGTGTTGTGTAAAGGTCAGGGTCGACCAGTTCAAATGTGGTGGGATGACTTGTTGCCTTGCCGTATTGAAGAAACAGACGGGATTGTTCCGTAAACTCAAATGAAAATCCAATGAAAGGCAACGCTGCGAGGTGCTTGTAATTTTCTGCAATGGCCAATTTGGAGCCATCATCAACCGTGCCGTCTCCGTCTGTGTTCCGTCTCATCCATTCGAATGCCATTTGCGCATCGAGTTGCCACTTGTTGTTTTCAAGACGTATGCCTGAACTTCCCCAGGCGTTAATAGTGATGCTTTGAAACTGATAACGGTAAGCATCATCCACAGGATTCAAATCAGATTCTCGCAATGAAAGATCCTCAGCTCGGAGGATGGCAGTTTTGTCCCAAGTAAATTTTGATCCGTTCGACAGCAACGCTGTTTTGGCCTCCCACCAGCGAGCCGAAGCAAACTGTTCTGATTCATCTTTTAAGCCATTGAAGTAAGGGCTGGTGCCAAATGGGTTTTGCTTCTCGGTGTGTTGGGCATAGATCCACAAACCGCTTTGTTTTTCATTTTGCCTTTTTTCAGAACTGTACCCAATCCAAGTCCGCATGCGATCCACATGAGCATCAAATTCAGCACCAGGAGAGGAGGCTGGGGCAAGGTTTGCATCGCTTGCGTTTAGAGAGCCAGGTAAATCCCAAGAGGCATCCATCCATCCCGTCCAGAGGTGGGTAAGGCGTCCGTCCTCCATTTTCTTTCTTCGGTGAAATTCCAATTGTTTTCGCCCATTGGACTCATGCAAGCGCCCACCGGGCACTTCGTTCCATAATCCGCGCAATGTCCATTCTGTGCTGTTAGAAATTCGTTGCCATTGGAAACCCGATTCGCTACTGATCCCATTCAACGACAGCGTGTCAGAGCCATTTGTTGCCAGACGAGAATACCCTGAAATGCTGGATGTCTTCTTGTCTTGAAAGGAATTCAATGAGGTTCCCAAAAGCACACCACCATAGCCACTGCCGTAGATAGCGCCGACAGGGCCCTTAAGCACTTCTAGTTGCGACATCCATTGAGGGTTCCATAAGTCCAGAGGAGAGATGCCACTTGCGTTGGTGAGAACGAAGCCATCCATGAGCATGTGCACATTGCGAACGGCGAACGGAGCACGTATGCCACTGCTCCTGATCTGCAATCTCCTAGAGCCACCGAAACCTCGTGTTTCCATTCGAACTCCGGGCAGTGCATTCAGGGCGTCCTCAAGATCGGGTGAGCGACCATTTTGTAGCGTTTCTGTTGAAAGTGTATGGGCATTTCCACTCACACGATCTTCGGGCGTAGGAATTCGCAAAGAGAGAACAGACGCCGTTTTGAAGAGGGTCGTGTCTTCTGGAGAACTCACGGTTTGAGACCGCGCAGATTGTGGGAACGCTAACGCGAGCGTCCAAGCGAGATGGACGAGAATAGATGGCTTCATTGCTTGAGGCAATTCTGAATAAAGGCGTTTTGCTCCGCCTGGTTCACAGATTGTTTTTAGTGGGCTACTTGGAATGTGGCTGTGACTGTTCCTGTTGCATGCACTGCTCGCACGAAATAAGATCCTGCAGACCAGTCAGATGTGTCGAGCACCAAGGATGAGTTGGCGCCGTTGAGTGTTCCGCGTTTGATCAACTGTCCGTTGTATGAATACACTTCAAATTCTCCTTGGGTCATGGGCATATCCCAATCTATCCGAATGTTGTCATTTGCGGGGTTTGGAAAGGCATTGATTGTTGCTCCAATTTGCAAGTCGTCTGACAAGGATGAGGCAAATGATTCATTGCGAAACTCCTTGATGATGTTGGGGCCATTCCCAGGGTAAGATGTGCCATTAAAAGCGACATAAACGGAACCGGTGTATGGATTTACTGCAACATCTCGGACCCGTTGGTTGAAGCTCGAAAAGAATTGATCTTCCCCTGTGACACTCAAACCATCATCAGAGAGATGCATAACACTCAATCGTTCGTATTGGCCTCCTAAACCTCCGAGTACAGCCATTAAGATTGAATTTTGCCACTCAGGAATGGCTTCATGGTTGTAATACTCGATGCCATTGACGGCGATGCAAGGAGTCCAAGCTTCGAGGGGCTCAATCACATCATTCTCTTCACAAAAAGCTTGTTCTCCAATGGTGTTGCAAAAACCTTCAACATTCGGCCAGCCGTAATTGCCTCCAGCAGTGACAATGTTTAGCTCATCATTGGAGTTTTGTCCGTGTTCAGAACTGTACACGATTCCATTCGCTCCGAGAGCAAGTCCCTGGCTGTTTCGATTTCCAATGGTGTACACGTAAGAATCTGCAATCGGATTATCATCTGGAACGCTTCCATCCAAATTGAGCCTCAACGTCTTTCCTTGAAGCGAACCTTCCAATTGTGCCAAGGAGGATGAACCAATATCTCCTGCAGTCATGAGCAAAGTGTTGTCGGGTAAAACGAGCAAACGACTTCCGTTGTGAATGCCTCCTGCTTGGATTGTCAACAAAATTTCTTCGTTGACCAGTGAAGTACCATCCCAATCGAAAACGCTGAGATGTTCATCTCCATTGAATGCACTTCCCGTGCAATAAACCACATACACTTTGGGTGAATTCTCCCAGTCAGGGTGCATGGCCATGCCCAACATGCCTGGCTCACCGCTGCCGTTGCTGATGACGTTGCGCTCCAAAACAACGTTGTAGTTTCCGGTTTCAGGTTCGATGCGCATCACTTCACCTTTTCTTGATGTCATCCAAATGTGATCATCAGGTCCCCATAAAATCTCCCACGGAATTTGCACTCCTGTAACGAGGTCGTATTCAGTCAATGTGGTATTTCCAACCTCCCAAGTCGTTTGGGAAATGGAGCTGATTGTAAACACAAGAAGAGCGAAAAGAAGAGAAGAAGTGCGTTTCATGGTTCCAAATTACGGCTGTAATTTGCCGTATGACAAAGAAATCCGACTTCGATTGCAGAAGTAAGTCCACCTGCATCTTGTTTGCCCTTGGAATTGCCTTTGGAATTGCTTTTAGTTTGGCTCCTATGTGGCTTCAAGCGCAACAAACACCAGATTGGATGTTTGCACTGGAAGGAAGTTATGTCGGACGGTTCGAAGTCGAAGCGAATGATTCTGAAGAAATCGTGGCCCGCGATTCGCGTATTGATGGATTACGCAATGGAAAGGAAGATGGATTTGTGCTTCAAATTTCCATTGAATCAAACGAAGAAATTGAAAAATCAGCCCAGATGTGGACGTGGAATCAAGCAGAAGGTGTGATCGAAGTCGCGGCTCTCTCAGACCGCCAAGCGCAAACGTCGAAATGGTTTGTTTCATCTGAAGGTTTGACAACGACTCTGACTCGTGGCGCGTCAGACGAAGGTAAGGCGGTGATAGAACGTTGGCGATTGGAGCGTCTTCCTGGACAATTGCGATGGGATAAAAGCATCAACACAGGTGATGGCGAATGGCAATTTCGATGGCGGTATGTGCTTGACGAATTTGTGGACTAAAATTGTCTTCCTGGATCATTGTCCGATGTGAATAGCGGCGCAGGCATTGGGCGCTAAAATGACATTTCCTTCTTCGAGAATGGCTGGGCCTTCGAGCACATGTGATTCCGTTTTTGTGGGCAATGGAATTTGTTTCTGATCTGCGGTGGTATTGATCAGGATCAATGTTTTCTCATCGAGGTAAGTGCGTTCGATGAGGAGCACTCCGGGTGCAGACTCGTGCAAGGAATAGGTACTTTGTCCATACATCAAGCTCATGCGGGATTTGCGCAGCGCTATCCAGTCCCGTGTCATGTTCCAAACACGCTTTTCAGATTCATTCCAATTGGTGAAACGCATCATTCTGCGATTGTCAGGGTCATTGCCACCAGCATCTGCTATTTCATCCCCGTAGTAAATGCAGGGAATTCCAGCTTGGCTCATCAACGAAGCCATGAGCCATCCCATGCGGATGTAGCCGCGTTCTCCATTGTGTTGTATGTCGCGGGTCCAACCAGCCAATTTTGTGTCTTCTCCAGGATTGAGCGAGCCGTCCGATAAGGAGGCAAATCGAGGGCGATCCTGATTGCCGGAGATGTTTCCCATCAAATGGTGCGGCCCATAGGCGCTGAGGCTTTGATTCGCAATGGCAAGCAAGTTGGTGAGATCAGGCTTGTCACTTGCAAACGCGGCAACATACGCGTCGTATAGGTTGAAGTCAAATTGAGCATCGAGCATGCCATTCGAGACGTACTTCTGGATCAAAGAAGGCGGGCCGTAGGTTTCGCCAATTTGGAAGATGCTTCGATTCGAACCTTTCGTTTCAGTTCTCACTTTCTCAGTGAGTCGCCTCCAAAATACTTCAGGAATGTGCTTGGTCGCGTCATGTCTAAACCCATCAATTTGACTGTTTTTCACCCACCAAAGTGCGCTATCAGTCATGGTTTCAAACACCTCTTTTCTTTCAAGATCAAGGGTGGGCATAAATGTATCAAACCAAGTAGTGAGGCGCTGAGAATCCCAAAGTTGTGTGTTGAGGCTGCTGTCTGGCAAATAAAGATTCGTCACCCAATCTGGATGGTTTTGATAGACAGGATGGTCCTGATGAACGTGATTCGCAACGTAATCAATGAGGATGTTCATATCGTTCGAATGAATCGCATCAACCAAACCATGAAAGATGTGCATGTCTCCAAACCTGCGATCGACGCCGCTGGATGCAATGGGCCAATAGCCATGGTAGCCGCTAAACTTGCTTGTCACTTCGGTTGATGGATCTGACCAAAACCCCCAAGCGTCATCGGGATTGGGAGTGATGGGTGAAACCCATACCGTGTTGATTCCCAGTGAGTCCAGGTAAGGAATGGCTTGTTGCAATCCTTCTAAATCGCCTCCTTTGTGATTGGCATTCGGATGAACGGCTGGGTTGTTGGACTCCCAGTCATTGGAAGTGTTCCCGTTTTTAAAGCGATCCACCATCAGAAAGTACATTACCATCGATTGCCGGTCGTGCCTTGTAAGGAGCTGCGGATTTGTCACCGGCATGCCTTTGTGCAATGGAATCAATGCATTTTGGCCAACTTGGTGTTCAGTTGCAACCCAAATTCGAAGGTGTGAGCGGATTAGCCCATCGGCTTCTTCGGGTGCATGGAACTCAAAATGACCGTTTTCATCGGCATACTCAGATTGAATGAGTTCATTGTTCCAGTAAATTGCGTAAAAGCAATTGGGCAGAGTGGTGCACTTAAAGTGCTCATCAAATTCGGTTGAAAGGGAAGGCGGCGCATCGTTGTTTCCAGCATTGAGAATGGAGTTGAATCCACCGAAACCATTGGCCATTTGCATTGGATTCGAGGGGTCTGGGAATTCTTGGCCATTGGCGATGAACTGGTACAAATGCGTGCCCTTGTCCAGAGTCAAATCTGCGAAAAGGCTGTCCTCTGCCCTCGTCATTGGGATTGGATTGGCTTGCCATCCGGTGAACCCCCCCATAATGCTGGCTTCTGTCATGTCTTCACGAACGGCAAGGCCAATTCGAATTGTGCGCTTAGAGGTTTTTAAAACTGGAATTTCAATTGATTGACCATCCGACCAAAGTTGGAGATGGCCCAAAGCGTGGATAGGTTGTTCTTGAAGAAGAATGGCTGACGCCCCGGTTGTAGGATGAGCAACCAGTGGCAGCGACGTGCCATTTTCCCAGTTGGCCGAATCAAGAGGGCCTGTCCAAGCCTTGAATTCATCCAGCATAATCCAAGTGCTATCGGACTCAAGTTGTATGGGCATGATCAAGGCCTCATCCTTCTCTGCACGGGGTGTCGATTGATGACTGCATGAAGAGAAAAACGCAATTAGTGCGCCAGCAAAAAGCCATGCGGATGCATGGCCTTTGGAAAAGAGATGATTTTTCATGGCAAGCAAAGTCTTCCAATGGGACATCACTCGCAATTCAAGAGTGGAATGATTTCAAACGGTGGTGGACCTGGGGGGTACGTGAATCCGTCACGAACGATGTAGTACCAGATTTCATTCAAGGATTCACCTTCTGCAAGCATAGGGGCAAATATATCTTCAGGAATTAGCGTGCTTCTGAACTTTCCATCTCCCATTGAAACGAGTTTCAAGGCTGGATTTAAAACGACTTCATTTTCAGGAGTCAGTTCATAGCTTGTGAATGCGTCAACTTTGCCGAGAAGATAGATATAACAGTCATCCTCACCCATGCCCTGCAAACCCTCGTAAATCGTTTCCTTGTTGTTGTCGTACGTGATGGTCACATAGTCATCGGGCTCCCTCAATTCAGGAAAAACGCATAGCCGAGCATCGCAAAGCTTTGGTATGATATCAACATGCATGTCTTCTGATTTCGCCTCAAACGGAAATCCTTCTGCTTCCATTCCATTTTGAAGTTTGGCAAGGCATGAGATTCCACGCGCAAAAAGTTGCGGCCCATCGACGCCATAATATTCTGTTGGAATAAATGACATGGAATATAATTTCGGACCCACTTTGGTCAGTTGCTGATGGCTTGCAGAGTTATCCCAATCACCATTGCCAGCGGCTGGTCCAGATGGGTCCCATGTCCATAGAAAGATGGCCGTATCTGGGTGTGCGTCAATGATTCCCGATAGGCCATTGTTTTGAATGCCATCTTCGCTTTGATTCATGTCAATGAACAGCGTCATCTCTGAACTTGCATCGGTCGGAGAAGGTAAGACGTACACCTTTTGAGCTGTCGCGGTGAAAGCACCGGATGCAATGGCGATTGAGGCGAAAAGCGCATGCGTTTTTAACTTGTTCATCCGTTGATTCGATTGAATTCAAAAGTGTAAATATTGGTCTCAGTCGCTTCACACTCTCTCCGGTATTCGATGCGCATGGTTTGATCAAATTCTCTGACCATTCCACCTAAGTTGTAAGAAAGGGTGTCCGTTGCAGTGTACAGTTGCAAGAAAGTGGGGTAGAGGTCGTCATCAAAGCCCCAAGTCCCGCCTGGCCCAAAATAGTTTTTGCCCGTTTCAATGGCCACACCATAAGAGCGATCCTCGCCAAACGTCAATTGGATTGGCGTGACGATTCCATCAATGAAGAAAGCACTTAAGTCCCGGACTTCCTTGACGGGGCTGTTCAAGTCTTGTTGGGTGAAGCTACTGAGCTCCCAAGTGCCCACCATGCCCTGGACCTTGTCAAAGGGATCTCCGATGTCCCCGTTGGTTTCGGGCTTGCAACTACCAAGGAAGCAAATTCCCGTGCCCAAAAGCAGGAAAAAGGCCCAGTTTCGTGTATGATTCATCGTTTTCATTTTGCATGAATTTATAGGCAGCCACCTTCCTCGTTCAGTTCAAAGCCTTGCACAGTTGTCTCACTGTTCGAAAATTGAAGGGAAACACCCGGGCAATCCCAAGGGGCTCCACGAATGAAGATCGGCTCTCCCGATGCTCCGCGTCGGAGCAATTGATCAATCCATGTGCCTTCACAAACTGTTTCTTTGCGATATTCTTCTCTCGCGGCTGCAATGATTTCTGCTGCCATGGCATCGCTGCCAATCTCATTGTTTCCTGTCCCATAAGCTCTTGCCCGAATTGCATTTAAGTCAGCGATTGCCGTCGAGAGATCTTGATTTAATTCGCCGAGGCTTTCGGCCCGTATGAGGTGCATCAAGGTGAGGTGAGAGAGTGGGATGTTGAAGTATTCCTTGTCATTGAAGCGATTGATCAAAGCTCTTGGTCCGGGCGTATACCAGGCCGAACGCCCATCTGCGGCTCCTGATAAGCTCATGAAAAAAGCAAAGTCTTCGCTGAAAGCCAATTGTGGGTTGCTTGTGTTGTCTGACCGCAAATTATCCCGGAACCAAGAGCTGCGGAAGTCATTTGGTTGGCTGACAATGCCAAAAATGGTTTCGGGATTGATGATGTCTGTTTCGAACCGGTCCAAGTCCCCGTCCAGTGAGTACAAATCTGAACTGATTACGCTGGACGCATAGCCCGCAGATTGTTCGTGATTGCTCATGAGGAAATGCACTTGAGCGAGGTAGGACTCAGCGGCCATTCGAGTGGCGTAAGGCCCATTTTGGTCTGGCAAATTGGCTGCTGCAAATTCCAAGTCAGCCAATACCTGATCATATACTTCTTTTACAGTAGCTCGCGGAAGCGGATCTTGACTCGGGGCAAGTCTCAAGGGGACTCCTGCGTGATCATTGCTCAGCGAGTAACCGAAAGGCTTTGCGTACATTTTTACAGCTCCCCAATGGCACAAGGCTCGAATGAATCTTGCTTCCGCCTCAAGCCGCGTTCGATCGGCATCAGCCAAATCCTCCACAATGCTGAAGTTTTCAATCACCACGTTCGATCGGTAGATCGCATAGTAGAAGTCGGTGTAAATTCCAGCGTTGATTCCTGTGAAAAACGTGGTCTCTCGGTTGTAGACGGCCGTGAAATCCAGGCTGTTGTCAGGTGCTCCAAAATTAGGTCCCCGCAGCTCATTCACGATTTGCACACGGCCTCCATAAAGATTCGCTAGCACGTCATAATTGCTCACCAACAAGCGCTGCAAATCGTCTGCACTCCGGATTGCATCTTCAGCTAGAATTACATCTCCAGGCTCAAATTCGAGCAAATGATCGCAAGAAACCGTACCAAGCAGCAGCGCTGTAACAATGAAAAATATCTTAGATTTCATGGTAAGGAATTAGAAGTTGGTGGAAACAGAGAGGGTGAAGGATCGCTCCTGTGGTGGTGTGAGGTAGGTCACGTTTGGACTCATGTTCCGGTCTTGTGCATTTTCAAAATCGCGAACGACTTCTGGGTCAAGCCCCGGAAAGTTTGTGATTGTGAAAAGATTGGTGGCATTGATGGAAACTCGACAGTTTTGAAGCGTGCTGGCTGCATCCAGAGGGATATTGTAACCAATGGTCAGGTTGCGCAACCGCAAGTAAGAGGCATCATAAATGAATAAGCTGGTATTCCACCATGGAAATCCTGAAGGCAAACTGTAGGTTGTCTCATCCAGGGTTAATCGCGGATACAAGGCATCGTCGCCAGGTTGTCGCCAACGATCAAGTTTTTCAGTGCGCATGTTCCAGCCGCTAACCACTCCCAATTGACGCTTGGCTGATGAGTCGAAGATTTTGGCGCCTACACTGAAAGTAGCCAGCGCACTGAGGTCCCAGTTTCCATATTTAAACGCATTTGTAAAGCCACCAATGAATTCGGGAAGGCCATCTCCGACATATTTCCGAATGTCATTGTTGTAATCATAGGTTTCTTCGCCATTCAAATCGATGTACACCGGAAGCCCATTTTCGGGGTCTACGTGGCTGTGTTCCACAAGGTAGAATGATCCTACAGGGCGCCCCACGATGACACGCGAATCATTGGTTCCGCCGCTGACAGCGTCAGGTGTGTATTCCCCAATGTTGACCAATTCATTGTAGTTGCGCGCAACATTCAAATCTGTCGTCCATTGCAAGGCGCCGATTGTGTTGCGAGATTTAACGGACAATTCAATGCCGCGATTTAAAATGGTGCCAACGTTGTCCCAGAAATTGGTAAATCCTGTACTCGCTGGCGTACTCACGTTCATCAAGACATCGGTAGAGTATTTGTGGTAACCCGCGAGTTCAAATGTGACACGATCTGACCACAACCCCATTTCGACGCTGACATCCACGGTGCGTGATGTTTCCCAGCGCAACGTGGGGTTTTCTGGCTGTAGCGGATACAAAATGGAATCTCCTGCGTAGGTTGTGCCATTGTCTGCAGCAGAATAGGTGCCGAACCTGGCATAATCAGGAAGAGCTGCATTTCCAGTGAGGCCCATGCTCGATCGCACTTTGAGGAAACTGATGGTTTTGCTTTGAAACCAATCTTCATCAGACACTACCCAGCCCGCAGAAATAGAAGGGAAGAACCCGTAGCGACTTTCTCGACCAAATCTCGAACTCCCGTCCACCCGAGCTGTCGCTTGGAAAAAGTACCGGTCGTTGAGGCTGTAATTGAGACGACCAAAATAGGAGAGGAAGCTGTGCTGTGATGGGGTATTTCTTCGCGTGTTGACACTATCGGCGTCTAGACTGAGAGAGTCACTCTCGAATATGGGACCTTCCACTTGTCCGAAAAACAAGCCATAACCATAATTGTCTGTCCTTTGA
Organism: uncultured Flavobacteriales bacterium; assembly: GCA_905479395.1. Lineage (GTDB taxonomy): Bacteria > Bacteroidota > Bacteroidia > Flavobacteriales_D > Sanyastnellaceae > UA16. The sequence goes on along the minus strand of CAJQMI010000039.1, from coordinate 12,636 downwards.
AATTCACTTCCTAGAAGGAAGCTCAAGGATTGTTTGTCATCCAATTCCAGCCTGTAATCGGCCGTTGCACTGTAATTCCAATTCAACACAAAGTTGGCGTAGCGGCTCGCGCTTCCAAGATCTGTGTTGATGGAAAGTGCTCCTGGATTGAATACGTCTTCCTTGAGGTGCAAGTAGTCGAAACCACCACTGGCCTTCAAGTTGAGATTCTCGATTGGAGAATAAATCAATTGAGCGTTGCTGATGGAGCGATCTTCTGTGGTTTTCCATTTTTTCAATTCACGAACAGCTACCGGATTCTTCGTTCCGCCCCATTCGTCAAACCAAAGGAAGTATTCACCTGCTTCATGGGTGACATTGCCATTGGCATCCAATTCATCTTCAGCATATTGCACAGGGTAGTACGGCAATGCATTGGCCATTGCATCTCCAAGGCCACCGGACCATGCCGCGTCAATGCGGTTGTTTTCACCCCTGCTGAGGGAAGAGCTTAACAAGACTTTCGTTTTTGGAGTGGGCTTCCAATCGAAATTCACCCGGGCACTTGTGCGATCATATGAGTTGCCTCTGAGGTAGCTTTCGTTGTTGTCCTTGGAGACTCCGGCATAGAAATTATATCGTTCAGTGCCATGTCGAACGCCAAAATTAACAGCATTTTTGACGCCAACTCCAACGGTTTCATTCACCCAATCTGTATTGGTTAGCAATGCACGTTGATACGCTTCTTGTCGGGTATCGGCATTGTCGGAAACAGTGGTCATGTTCGGTAGCCACACATATCCGGTACCACCGTCATTTTCCCAAGCTTCTTGACGCAACGCCAAGTACGTTTCCGTATCCATCATATTGGGACGTGTGGCAGGCGTGCCGACTCCGGTGCGTGTGCTGAATTCAAACGAAGTGCCTTTTTTTCCGCGTTTCGTTGTAATTAAAATGACACCATTGGCCCCTCGAGAACCATAAATGCCTGTGGCAGCCGCGTCCTTGAGTATTTCTACGGATTGGATGTCATTCGGATTGATTGCGGCGAGTGGATTGTTGTTAAGCGCTCCAGAATTTCCGCGTAAGAAATATTCTTGAGTGATCGGGATTCCATCAACCACATAAAGCGGATCGCCAGCCGCAGAAACAGAGGCCACACCACGCACGCGAATCAAAGACGGTGCGCCTGCAACTCCGGATGATTGGCTGACTTGAACTCCTGCCGCTTGGCCTTGCAAAGCCGCTTCGAAAGAAGGTGTTTGGACACCCGTTATTTGCTTTGAATTCACCTGTACGATGCTTCCGGTGACTTCTTTTTTCCTCTGGACACCATAGCCGACGACCACGACGTCCTCAATCAGAACGGCGTCATCAGCCAGTGCAAAGTTGAGCGTTAGATTGGCTGAGCCGATTTCAACAGACTTTGTTTGAGCAATGTATCCAATGTATGAGCAGACAATCTGGTGGGTCCCCGATGCGAGTGTGAAACTGTATTTTCCTTCTGCATCCGTGAATTGACCATTGGTGCCATCTGCAATCATGGAAGCTCCCGGAAGAGGACTGCCATTCGAATCCACGACGATTCCAGTCAGTTTTTGTGCGTCAAGTCCATGAGATAGGAACAAGAGGAGGCATGCGACAAGGCTTGGTCTGAGCATGGGTTGTGTTTTGTTGCTGTTGCAATGTAGTCAGTCAAAAGGTGTAAAAACAACACGAAGTAGGGTGTTTTTTTCAACGAAGAGGCTGGACGGAGAGCTGGCTGGTGAATGTCTGATTGCCTTGATTCACTTGAATGAGGTAAATCCCACGAGGAAGCGCGTTGCAATCAATTCCGAGCGTGGATTCGCTCGCAATCATTCGTTGGCCAATCTGCTTCCTGACGGTCTGACCCAAATGATTTGAAATTTTTACGTCATACGGAGAAGCATGATCGATCGGTAGTTTCCAGAAAACGTAGTTGTTCGTCGGATTTGGATAGAGGGAAGGAGCCTCAGGTATGGAATAAGTCGCTGTTTCTATCACTGGTGATGGGAAATCAAGTGTTTGATCAACATAAACGTGATACTCACCTGGTGCAAAATTCATAAATGCACTGATGTCTGACACGTTGATGGATTCTCCTGTAAAGTAATCCCACCATTCTCCGGTGTGCTGAAAGCCCGGAATCATATCGATGGCGTCAACTTTAAAATTCGCAACCACAACGGCATTCATCTCACCGCTGAGGTGGAGTCTTTTCCCATATCCATTGACGTCCCAGTTATAGTTGGGACTATTGAATGTGCCTGGATGGTCATGTTTTAGCTTGCACAAGCCAGAAATAACTTCATGAATCCGATAGCGGTTGGGGTTATTCCGGTAATCCCAACGAACAGGCTTTGACTCTGTGCGGCAGTTTTCACTTATGGTCACTCCGTCACTGCAAGTATTGATGGAGTAATCGTATCCAAGTTCCTCGAATTGCCAAATCATTTTGGGTCCTGGCAGGAGGATGTTAAAGCATTGAATGGCTTCCATGCGCTCCAGGGCAGTGTTGAGATCGTCAATCTGATAAGCGCCCGAGCCGTTGCCAAATTCAGAGCACTTGTACATCATGCGTTCTTCATCATGACTTTCAGGATACGATACGATGCTCGGCTGGCTCATGCCCTGATTTTGATAACTGGCCCAACTTAAGTTGGAAGGGTAGCCCATTGCTGCTTCACTGTAATCGTAGGTCGCATTTGCCCATACCATGAACCCATCTTCGACGAGGGCTTGCTGTTCGGAAAGTTCAGTCCAATGCTCTAGGATCATATATAAATCAGGGTCGTCCTGCCAAAGATGGTTGGCATATTCATTGAGCAAGTCGATGCGATTTTGGTCGTAGCCATTTCCGTCACCTGGCGTTTGGGTCATTCCTTTGGAGAAGTCAAGGCGATAGCCATCCACATGGAATTCATTCACCCAGTGATCAAGGATTCGCTTCATGTGTTCCTTGGTCATTGGACTGTCGTGGTTCCAGTCAAAAAACCAAGCTTCGGGATTCGGTGCGACTGCATTGAACCAAGGGTTGTTCGCTGCAGGTTGGAAACTGGTTTCATCCCAATAAAGCTTTAAGTATGGATGAGGAAAATCTGCATGATTTAGAACGATATCGAGCAAAATGGCTATGCCACGGTTGTGGCACTCATTGATGAGCGTTTTGAACACTTCAGAAGTGCCGTAAGCTTTGTCCAGAGCCAAGAAGAATGTCGGATTGTATCCCCAGCTATCATTGCCATTAAATTCGTTTACGGGCATGAATTCAATGGCATTGATGCCCAAGCGATCTAAGTAATCCAACGTGTCTAGAATGGTCTGAAAATTGCCTTCATCTGTAAAGTCACGAACGAGCAACTCGTAGATAACCAATGAACGTTGCTCAGGCCTTGTGAAGCCTTGATCCGTCCAGTTGAATTCAGGCATTCCAGGTTGCATCACAGATACAGGTGTGTTTTCAGTGAGCATGTTGGGGAATGCCAGTAGATCGGGGTAGGTTGCGTCAGCAATCCAACCATCATTCCAGGGGTCCAGGATTTTTTCGGAATAGGGATCAGCGACACGCATGTCATCGGGCATTACGTGGTAATGAAACCGGCACTCTTCGCCGGGTGTTAATCCGTCGATTTCAATCCAATGCTTGTTGCCATCAGGGCTTTGCGTCATCAAGAAATCGTACCGCAATTCCCAATCACTGAAGTCACCAACTGCGAAGACGAAGTCTTTGCCAGGAGCGTGCAATTGAAGCTTGACAGATGAATCACTGAGATACTCGATGCCGTCCTGTCCATTTCCAGTTGGCCACCCTGTTGTTGGAGAATCTGGTAAAACAGAGATGCTTGCCACGTCTGTGGCTGCGATGCTTCCATTATTTGCGATCAACTCAACGGTGTACTGTCCTCCTTCAGAAGCAGTGAATAAATGTGTGACTTCAGAACCGGAATTGCTAGCGACAATCTCGCCATTGATTGAAATGCTTAACTCACCTGATTCACTCGCTTGTCCGATGATTTCAAATTCTTCGTCGATTGAAAGCACGGCATATCCCAATGCAGGTGTCTGGAGTGAAGCGCTGAAGCTTCCATTGCTCACAGCATAAAAGATGTCAGAGTTATCGGCAGCCCGCCCCACCAAGCTCCCAGAGGAATTTCTGAATACCATGGCCAGGCTTTCAATTTCTTCACCTTCATCTATTCCATAGTAGTCGGCAAGTGAAAGACCATTGAAATCAAAGCTATGAACTCCATTTCCTTCAGGACTCAGCAGTGCGGAAGCGTCTGATGTTGCCCAGGTGGTTTGCACATTTTGCCAGTCCGATGGGCCCGAGCTATTGGATGTGATAACTCCTGTATGAATGAACACAGGAATGACCCCCATCAATTCACCATTTCCGAGCGCGCTATTGAAGTAGAGCACGACTTCGTCATCTGCAGATGGGAATGCGGGTTCAGTCCAGACCACTTGAGAAACCAAATGACTCGGAATTAGAAATGCAGCGATGAGTAAGATGTTGACACAAAAGAGCTTTGGCATGGGTTCATTAATTTGTGTAGTAAAAGCGGTGAAATCCGGAGAGATTGTTCTCTTCATCATGGTATTCCAAAATGAAAAATCCTGTGGACATATTGGTGCAGATCAAATCATTTCCGTGTCCATTTGTAATAATTTTGCCATCGATGCTCCAAACATTCCAGCGGGAGTAGAAAGGAAGCTTGCTGATGCGATCAGCAACTGAGGAATGACCAAGAGCATAGACAGACCAAATTTCTTCCGGAGTCTGACGAAAGGGGGGAGTGATTTCCGTGGTCGCACCATTCGGTGCATTGGGCGTTGGAGGGTTTTGGCTTAAAAATTCAAACCAAACCCATTCCGATGAACCATCGACATCGCGTCCATAGGATTCGTTTTCTGTTGCAGCTGTCCAAGAAACGGAATCGCTCAGACGCCATTCATTGTCCTCTCGGCGGAAGAGCAACAGTTCATCACCCGATGCATCCAAGTTGAAAGACGCGTGCAGAGGACCTTCTTCGGATTCGTCATCGCACCAGACCAAGAGGTGTGCGCCTGGGTCCAATGTCACATTTGGAATGGCCCAGCGACTTGGGTCAGACCAGCGATTGCTGAGGAAAAAAGAAGTGAGATTGATTGCTTCGTTGCTCGCATTGTACAATTCGGCCCAATCTTGATGCTCACCTTCAGCGTCCGCATAGACCAGGCTGTTTTTTGGCATGACTTCATTGATGATGATGGAATTGATGGGCATTGAATTCCAGATCTTTCGAGGTGAGCAAGGCGACTGCATTGCAGACCCGTTGGGCGTGGTGGCGTGAACTTGCCAATGCGCGAAGCCATTGCCGTTCATGGGAATGCTGCATTGCCATAACGTGCCGTGGAGTTGATTCATGTCAGCGGCCATTTGTGCACTCGTTGATGATCCATCAGGGAATTCAATCTCAGCCAGCAGATTCCATGAATCGGTGTCCTGTGCCTCATGAGCCCAAGCTTGCACGAGCAAAGTGTCGTTCATGATCGGGCCTTTGGCCCACGCAAATGGAGTTGAATTTGGCACCTCTTCGGATGGCTCGATTTGGACCTCGGCCCAAAAATTACGGGACTCAACAAAAGGAACAATGCCATGCGCGACATGGTTACCCCAAGGCTCTGAAACCGAGGCTTCAAAATCCTCTGCCGTAAAGCCATAATCCAAACTGTAAAAAGCATCCAAATCAATGCCTTGGCTCAGCAGGCTCTGGATCCATTCGCCACGCTCCAAAGCCCATTCTGTGGTGAGCCAATTCTCCATCCACCAATTGAGGTACCACGAGAATCGATCACGGTAGCTGTCGTTTTCTAAAATCCTTTGATAAAGTGGACGATTGCTTGACTCTGTCCATGCATAGGGGTCCTGACTTGTCCATTCTCCAAACCATTGAATACCCAATGTATTATCTGCATCATAAGGCAGGTACATCAATCGTTCGTCAAAGCTTCTTTGATAAAGGTAGAAGTTGTTTTTGTTTCCAATATAATTGTCCCAATGCCCGACCAGTATTTCGCCAGCCATGGTTTTGAGGTATCCCTCGACGTCAAATACAGCCTCCAGGGCGCACGGCAACTCGCTATCATTTGAATTGTTCAAGGCATCAATGAATTCAGCGAGCGCAGTGTAGTCGTCCTGAGCTTCATTGGTCTTCAGTTCATAAACCCGTTGTTCTGACCAAGCGGTGAATTTGTAATCATCCGGATCATTGCTGATGAATGTCAATTCTGCCGGGTAGGTGCATTTCCAAAGGTTCCCATGGCCAAATGGGAAGCGTTTGTTGAGCCAACGCCCGTCCAAATGTTCGCTGCTGAGGTAAATGCCGTGGTACTCGCCGTTCAAGAATAGTTTGATGTGGGTGCTCCTCGATACTGGAATCCCTGCATCACGAAAGCTTTCCCAAACGAGACGAGCTCGCATTGTGCTTGGGTCATTGTGCTCGCCATTGAGATTTAGTTTTTTTAGCCCTTGCCAACTTGCATCAGCATCAAACGAATTGAATGCGACTTTGAAAGATTTCTTCGCTGCCGCCCGTGATGTATTTCCGCGCAAACGAAATCCCACTTCTTCGACCGTTTCGGATCCATTCTCAGAAACAAACGTGAAAGTCGCGGGGTGTTCAACGTTGGAATACCAGTTTTCTTCCTCAAACATCCATTCCAATGCATCGCCACATTCGATGTAAACGGAGGGTAAAGTTTCGGACAGATAGGGCGGGGCTGCCGCTGGGTGTTGGAATAATTCTTGCGCAGAGCTAAGCACAATGAATCCAAGTGCTATGATCCCGAGAAACGTTTTGCGGAGGTGCATGGTTAGTTTTTTCGAGGCTCGTAGCTAAATAGCTGAGCGGGCTTATGCATCACACCGGTTTGCTTTTCATCCAAAGGCACCACGTGAGTCATCTTCTTTACGTTTTTCCTGAAGTTCCGTTTGTCAAGTTTTTTATCCAATATCACTTCATACAAAGCCTGCAGTTGAGTCAGGGTGAATTTCTTCGGAAGCAACTCAAAACTGATGTGTTGGCTTTCCAACTGCTCTTTGAGGGTCTCAAATGCTTGATCCAAAATAATGTTATGGTCAAAAGCCAGTGGTCCAACTTCCTGCAGGTCCACCCACTGTGCGCCTCCTGCAAATGACGCAGGGCGAGGTGTAAAATCTTGAAGGCTTACCAATCCATAGTAGCCTACCGTGACGACACGTTGTTCGGGAAGGTTTCGAACGGATTGAAGCCAAGCGCGGTCTTTTAAATCTTTGACGCGATTGGGGTCGCCAAAAGCCATGAATTGTTTCAAATACACGCCGTTGATCTGGGTCAATTCGAAAAGAACACGCTGCGCTGCTTGGTCGAGGCCTTCATCAAGTAGGATCAAATCGCCGGGCAATTGGGACCACGGGGAAGAGTTTTGGTCTGGCGAAGAGTCCTTTTGATTGATTAAAAGGACTTTGAGCCCATCGTCATCGTATCCGAAAACTACGCAGTCTACGGACAAGTGAAGGGATTGGTTTTGGGACATAGTGTCAAAAGTACAATATTATCTGTGCCTCTGTATGTGTAAATAATACACTTACCTTGTGAGCGTCCGTAATTCATGTTATATTCGCGGCCGTTCCAATGACGAACGACGATTTACATGACGAACTATTCATGAAGAAAATTGCAGTTTTAACGTCTGGAGGTGATTCGCCTGGTATGAATGCGGCAATACGCGCTGTCGTGCGTACAGCTGTGTATCATGACTGCGAAGCGGTGGGCGTGTTTCAAGGATTCCAAGGCTTGATTGCTGGGGATTTCAAGCGTCTTCACGTGCGTTCAGTAGCCAAAATCCTTGGTCGAGGCGGCACGATTTTGAAATCTGCACGATGCGATGAGTTTAGGGAAGAGCAGGGGCGGAGAAAGGCGCACCAGCAATTGGTAGAACAGGGCGTTGACGCGCTTGTGGTCATTGGAGGCAATGGCACGTTTACTGGCGCTATGCACTTTAGCAAAGAAACAGGCTTTCCCGTGATCGGGATCCCGGGCACAATCGACAACGACTTGTCAGGCAGTGATTTTACCATTGGTTTTGATTCAGCCACCAACACAGTTGTGGAAGCGGTTGATAAAATTCGAGATACAGCCGACAGTCACAATCGATTGTTTTTCGTTGAGGTAATGGGACGCGATAGTGGATTCATTGCCTTGCATGCAGGAATTGCAACTGGTGCAGTAGCGGTAATGACGAAAGAAAGTGAAATCACAATCGAACATTTGGTTGACATACTAAAGCTGGGTCAAGCATCGAATAAAACGTCAAGCATCGTGATCGTAGCAGAAGGCCATCCTGAAGGTGGAGCGTTTGAAATCGCAAAGAAGGTGTATAGTTTGGACAGTGCTTACGAAACCAGGGTAACTGTTCTCGGTCATTTGCAGCGAGGAGGCGACCCCACGTGTGCCGATCGAGTTTTGGCATCGCGTCTAGGTGTTTCGGCTGTTGAGGGCCTGTTGTCAGGCAAAAAGAATGTCATGGCTGGCGTTATCAACGACCAGCTTGTTTTCTTCCCTTTTGAGGAAGTTGTTCATAATAAAACGGCAAGCCTTGAGGACGAGGTTCGCATCGCAAAAATATTGTCCATCTGATCAGTTCCATTTATTGAAACTCTCCCAAGAAATATGAAAAAAGTTGCTATCAATGGCTTCGGCCGAATCGGACGTTTGGCATTTCGCCAGATGTTGCATCGCTCTGATTTGAGCGTCGTTGCAATCAATGACCTCACGAATGTTGAAACGTTGGCTCACCTTCTGAAATTCGATTCCATCCACGGCCGTTTTGATGGAACCGTTGAAGTCGAGAATGGAAATTTAAAAATCAACGGCAGTGTTGTTCACATCAGTGCAGAGCGAAATCCTTCGGATTTGCCTTGGGCAAGCCACAACATTGATGTTGTTGTAGAGTCAACGGGTGTGTTTGCCTCCAAAGAGGGCGCTTCAAAGCACATTGAGGCGGGCGCGAAGAAAGTCGTCATTTCTGCTCCGGCTAAAGGCGATTTGAAGACCATCGTTTTGGGAGTCAATGACGACATCCTTACAAGCGATGATCACATTGTTTCAAACGCTTCCTGCACAACCAATTGCTTGGCTCCGATGGCCAAAGTATTGGATGATACATTCGGCTTGAAGCATGGTTTGATCACCACGATCCACGCCTATACTGCAGACCAACGGCTTCAAGACGCTCCACACAAGGACTTGCGACGTGCCCGAGCAGCAGCCTTGTCGATGATCCCAACCTCAACGGGCGCTGCAAAGGCAGTCGGCCTCGTATTGCCTTCGCTTGCAGGAAAACTTGATGGTTTGGCTGTGCGCGTTCCAACTCCAACAGGGTCAATCACCGACTTGACAGCAACACTGTCTCGGGAAGTGACTGCTGAGGAAGTGAATAACGCCATCAAAGCTGCTGCCGATGGACCCATGAAAGGTGTGCTTGAATATTCACAGGATCCTCTGGTCTCTGTCGATATTGTCGGCAATCCACACAGCTGTATTTTTGATTCGGGACTCACCGTAGCCATGGGCAATACAGTCAAGGTTTTCGGATGGTATGATAACGAAGCTGGTTACGCAACGCGTGTTGCGGATTTGGTTCAACGACTCTGATTGGAGCGCTGGACCTTTTGAAAATTAAAAGTCGATCACATGAAGATATTAATAGCAGATAGCGGTTCAACCAAATGCGATTGGATGCTCATCGATGAGGAGGGAAGGTCGCTCATGGAATTTCACACCATGGGTTTCAATCCATATTTTCACGATGCTGATTTGGTGCAGTCGAAAATGACAGAATCTTCTGAAGCCATGGAAATTGCTTCGGATGTTGATCGGGTATATTTTTATGGAGCTGGAAGCAGTTCCGAAGCTCTTTGTCAGGTCATCTCCAGCGGATTGAAACAAGTCTTTACATCCGCTGAGATTCACGTGGGGCATGATTTGGATGGTGCGGCTTACAGCACGTATAGCGGCGAGCCAGCCATCACCTGCATCATCGGAACTGGATCGAATTCATGCTATTTTGACGGAAAGGTGACACGTGAAGAAGTTCCGGCTCTCGCTTATATCTTAGGAGATGAGGCGAGTGGTTCGTGGTTTGGCAAGAAGCTGTTGGCCCTGCATTTGTATCACAAGTTGGACGCCACTGTAGAAGAAGATTTTCAGGCCACGTTTAACTTTGGCAAGGACGATATCGTGAACCGGGTTTATCAAGAATCAGATGCGAATGTTTTCTTGGCGTCCTTTATGACCTTCTTGGGTCGTCATCAGGAAGTGCCACAAATCATTTCGTTGCTTGAAGAAGGTTTTCAGGCTTTTGTAGATGTCCACATCAAATGCTACGATGGCTACAAGGACTGCCCCGTTCATTTTGTCGGTTCCGTCGCTTATCATTTTCAGAGTGTCCTTCGTCATGTTTGCGCTCGAGAGGGGATAGAAGTGGGGCAAATCATCAAGCGACCCATAGACGGGCTATCAAAGTATCACTTGGATTACATCCTTAATGTAGCTTAATATGCTCAATGTAAAGGCCTGCATTTTTGATTTGGACGGTGTGATTGTCGATACAGCTCGGCACCACTTCGCTGCCTGGCAGGCGCTTGCGAATGAGCTTGTTATCCCATTTACAGAAGAGGATAACGAACAATTGAAGGGGGTGTCCCGTGTAGATAGCCTTGAGTATATTTTACGAAAAGGCAATCTGATATTGGATTCAGCAACAAAGCTTCAATTGATGGATAAGAAAAATGCCTTGTACCTCGGTCTCGCGGAGTCAACGACTTCAGTGGATGTGCTGGACGGCATCGTTCCTTTGATGGACGAAATGGCGGATTCAAAAATTCAAATTGGTTTGGGGAGCTCTTCCAAAAATGCCAGAATGATTTTGAAGAAATTGGACTTGATCCATCGATTCGACACCATTGTAGACGGTAACAACATCACATTATCAAAACCTGACCCTGAGGTTTTCTTGAAAGCGGCAAAAGCAATGGATGTTTCACCAGAACACTGCTTGGTCTTTGAAGATGCACAATCGGGCATTGAGGCAGCCAAGACAGGAGGATTTCCAGTGGTAGGTGTTGGCAGTGGTCTGGAAACCGCCCATGCTTCATTTGAGAGTTTAAATGGCTTAAGCCTCGAAGGGATTATAGGAAAGCTTGATTTTTCTCAATGAACCAGCAAGGCTTATTGGATGAATGGATTGTTGGAACCAAGGAATGGTCTCCAGCTGCAGTTCCATCCTTTGAGTCTCTTCTGTCCATTGGAAACGGGCGGTTTGGGCAGCGCGCCAATTTTGAAGAGCGTTATTCTGGCCAAAGCCTCCAAGGATCTTACCTCGCAGGTATTTATTATCCGGACAAAACACGCGTTGGTTGGTGGAAAAACGGTTACCCTGAATATTTCGCGAAGGTTCTCAATTCAACAAATTGGATTGGCGTCGACGTGTGGGTCAACGGTGAAGCTTTGGACCTTAACAAGGCAAAAGATGTTCGAGATTTCCAATGGTCCATCGACATGCGAGAAGGCGTTCTGCGCCGATCTTTTGTGGTAGAAATGAATGAAGGGCAGGTCGTTTCCGTAAAAACGGAGCGGTTTTGTTCTATGAATGAAGCTGAGGTTGGAGCCCTGCGCTACACGGTCACGGCCTTGTCAGATTCGTTGTTGATTGATGTCCAGCCATTTTTAGATGGAGACGTCAAAAATGAGGACTCCAATTGGGATGATGCGTTTTGGCATTTTCACAAAGCTGAATCGGATGAACAAGGAAATGGAATCGTTCACAATGAAACAGAAAAGTCAGGCTTTCACGCAGCATTGAGCATGGCCACTCAGGCATTCTATGAGAACGATAATGAACGACAAGAATTGCCAGTTGCTGGCCACGAAGTGCATGACCGTTCGGCTAGATGCATTTATCGGCGAGAGCTGAGTTGCAACGATTCGATTGCGCTTGAAAAGTACGTTGGCGTCATTACTTCTTTGCAAGAAGAGCCAAGTAGAATCTTCAAACGCGCGCAGCAAATCTCAAAGAATGCAAAGGTCAAAGGGTTTGACGCTCTCAAAATCAACCACATTCATTCTTGGGCAAACGTTTGGCATCGCGGTGACATTCGCATCAAAGGCGATGCGGCCTCTCAACAAGCGATTCGATTCAACGTCTTTCACCTGAATCAAACGTATCGCGGAGACGATGCCCGCCTAAATATCGGACCAAAGGGATTTACAGGAGAAAAATACGGTGGAGCCAGTTATTGGGATACGGAAGCGTATTGCCTTCCTTTTTTCTTAGCCGGGCATGATCGCTCTGTCGCACGACAGTTGTTGCTTTACCGTTACAATCACTTGGGCAAAGCAATCGAGAACGCGACAAAACTTGGGTTTTCAGATGGCGCTGCTTTGTACCCTATGGTAACCATGAACGGTGAGGAATGCCACAATGAGTGGGAAATCACATTTGAAGAAATTCATAGAAATGGTGCCATGGCGTTCGCCATTTGGAATTACATCAATTATACCGGCGATCGAGGCTATCTCCTGAGCCATGGCTTTGAGGTATTGGTGGCAATCG
>CAJQMI010000038.1 GCA_905479395.1 uncultured Flavobacteriales bacterium | reverse complement strand
AGGGGTAATGGTGCTGGTTCGAGACCAGGTCTTGATCACCGACTTTTTGCCGGATGCATGTACAGCGTCAACTCGTTGATTGAGTTTGTAGTGTACAAATGGGGGTTTCTTAAGTGAACGAGACATGACTATTACTTCTTCCGACGTTCAATGATATACTTGGAACTATTCTTGCGCGAATTTCGCGTCTTGTATCCCTTTGCAGGAACACCCGTTCGAGAACGAGGATGCCCTCCAGAGGACTTACCCTCACCACCACCCATAGGGTGATCGACCGGGTTCATCACCACACCACGTACACGTGGACGGCGACCTAACCAGCGAGAACGACCTGCCTTTCCGGAGACTTGCAAATTGTGTTCTGAATTGCTCACGCTTCCAATGACCGCCATGCATGTCACAAGGATCATGCGGGTCTCGCCACTAGGCAACTTGACAATGGCATATTTACCATCACGAGCATTGAGTTGTGCGTAAGAACCTGCGCTGCGAGCCATAGATGCTCCCTTGCTTGGATACAGTTCGATGTTGTGAATGACCGTTCCGAGTGGAATGTCAGACAGGTACATCGCGTTTCCAACTTCTGGTGCAACGTCCTTGCCGCTGTTGATCGTCATGCCCGGCTTCAAGCCTTCTGGTGCAATGATGTAACGCTTCTCTCCATCCTTGTATTCGACAAGACAGATTCGCGCTGAGCGATTTGGATCATATTCAACTGTTAAGACAGTTGCTTCCATGTGCTTGTTTCGTTTGAAGTCAATCAAACGGTAGCGACGCTTATGACCGCCACCTCGGTAGCGCATGGTCATTTTTCCGTCCGCATTACGACCACCTGATTTCTTCAGGGAACGCAACAATGGCTTGTGTGGCTTATCCGCGGTGATGTCTTCAAATTTAGACAAGACCTTGTGGCGGGTGCCAGGTGTTATGGGGTTGAATTTACGAAGTGCCATGTGATCAGATGTTCTCGTAGAAGTCAATCATTTCTCCTTCGGCCAAGCTTACGATGGCCTTCTTGTATCCTACTGTTCGCCCTTTTACGATACCAGTTTTGGTGAAACGCTGTCGGCTTTTGCCGTCAACGCGCAGTGTTCGAACAGAAGTCACGGAAACACCGTACTCCTTTTCAATCGCCTTCTTTATCTCCACCTTGTTCGCGCCGTCAGCAACAACAAATCCAAAGGAGTTGTTCTTTTCTGTATCAGCGGTCATCTTCTCGGTGATGAGTGGTTTTATTAAAATCTGCTGCATGACCGATTTTATTTGAGCATACCTTCTACAACTTCATGCGCGTCGGCGACAAAGATGAGGGTGTTGCAGTTCATAATGTCATAAGTGCTAACGTCAGAGGCTACCATTACCCTGTGCTTAGCAAGGTTGCGGCTGCTCATGTAGACGGCTTCGTTTGGAGCAGACAACACCATTAAAGTCTTCGAGTCAGCGAGCTTCAAACCGCTCATCATGCCTTGAAAATCTTTTGTCTTTGGTGCATCCATCTTGACGCCGTCAAGAACCATGATCGCCTTCTCCTTCGCTTTGTAGCTCAAAGCGCTGCGACGAGCAAGTTGCTTCACCTTGTGGTTCAGCTTCTGCGTGTAGTCTCGTGGTTCAGGACCAAATGTGGTTCCACCACCTCGAAACAATGGGTTTTTAATGGATCCTGCACGTGCAGTACCCGTTCCTTTTTGCTTCTTAATCTTGCGCGTTGAACCCGATACGAGTCCACGGTGCAATGTATCGTGCGTTCCCTGTCGCTGAGCAGCGCGGTAGCGCTTCACATCAAGGTAGATCGCGTGGTCATTCGGCTCAATGCCGAACACCTCTTTGCTCAATGTCACCGACTTGTCGGTTTTTGAACCTTTGGAATTGTAAACGTCTACTTTCATCACGCTTCAGGTTTGCGGATTTCAACTGTTGAACCTTTGTGTCCAGGAACAGCTCCCTTTACAATCATGACTCCTTCCTCTGCCAAAATTTTGACAATTTCAAGATTCTCTATTGTAACTCGGCTGTTGCCCATTTGACCGGCCATTCGCATGCCCTTAAAGACACGTGAAGGTGTCGATGCAGCACCAATGGAACCCGGAGCACGCAGCCGGTTGTGCTGTCCGTGTGTTGCTTGACCGACACCGGCGAAGCCGTGACGCTTAACAACACCCTGGAAACCTTTTCCTTTTGACTTGCCAGCGACAGAGACATACTCGCCTTCGTTGAAGACGTCCTCTATTTTCAGGGCATCGCCTTGTTTGACTTCCTCCTTGAATCCTTTGAATTCAACAAGCTTGCGCATCAGGCTGACGCCAGCGCGCTTGAAATGGCCTTGCATTGCCTTCGATGTGCGCTTTTCTGAGCGTTCACCGTATCCGAGTTGAATGGCTGCATAGCCATCCTTCTCGAGGGTACGAACTTGCGTTACTACGCAAGGACCAACTTCTAGAATTGTACATGGAATGTTCTTTCCAGAGGCACTGTAGATGCTGGTCATACCTAACTTCTTCCCTATTAGTCCGGGCATGGTTTTAGTGTATTAATTACAATAAATGGGTGTTCTGTCAGACCTTGATCTCAACCTCGACTCCACTGGGTAATTCCAGTCTCATCAGGGCGTCGACGGTCTTCGAGGACGAACTATATATATCAATCAATCGCTTGTAAGCGTTTAATTCGAATTGTTCACGTGAGGTTTTGTTCACGTGAGGTGAACGCAAAACTGTGTAAATACGCTGGTGAGTTGGAAGTGGTACTGGCCCACTGATTACTGCACCGGTCGTCTTAACCGTCTTAACAATCTTCTCTGCCGACTTATCGACCAGGTTGTGATCGTAGGACTTGAGTTTGATTCTGATTTTCTGAGTCATCTGATTCAATTTTTGCTTTAGCCCTGAGCTTCAGCGATCACTTTTTCTTGGACATGATTCGGAGCACTAGCATAGTGGCTGAATGACATCGATGATGTCGCTCGGCCTGAAGTCAAAGTTCGCAAGTCTGTGACATAACCAAACATCTCAGACAACGGAACTTTTGCATTAACAATGGTCTTTCCAGCACGCTCTCCTGTGCCTTCAATCAATGCTCGACGCTTGTTCAAGTCACCGATAACATCACCCATGTTCTCGTCCGGTGTCACAACTTCAAGCTGCATCATTGGTTCAAGAATCTTTGGCTGGCATCCTTTCACTGCTGAACGGTATGCCATTTTCGCTGCCAACTCAAAAGAGAGCTGATCCGAGTCGACCGGATGGAATGAACCGTCGAGCAACTCGACGCTCATGCTATCCATTTGGTAACCCGCGAGAACACCATTCTTCATTGCCTCTTTGAAGCCCTTCTGGACAGATGGAACAAATTCCTTCGGGACGTTTCCACCTTTTACAGAATTCTTAAAGACCAATCCTTCTACTTCTGGTGTTGGAGATGGTCCAATCTTGATGACAATGTCAGCAAATTTACCTCGACCACCTGTCTGCTTCTTGTAAACTTCGCGGTGATCAGCATGTCCGAAGATTGCTTCCTTGTAGTTCACTTGAGGAGCACCTTGATTACACTCAACCTTGAACTCGCGACGCAAACGGTCAACAAGAACTTCTAAGTGCAACTCGCCCATTCCTGAAATTACTGTCTGGCCAGTCTCCTCGTCCGTTCGGACCTGGAATGTTGGATCTTCCTCAGACAGCTTTCCAAGACCGTTGGACAATTTGTCCAAGTCAGCTTGTGACTTTGGCTCTACCGCGATTCCGATAACCGGATCAGGGAATGACATACTCTCCAATACCATAGGAGACCCCTCGGCGCAAAGCGTGTCACCCGTTCGAATGTCCTTAAAACCAACTACAGCTCCAATGTCTCCTGCTTCAAGCTCATCAATTGGATTCTGCTTGTTCGAGTGCATTTGGAAAATTCGAGAAATACGTTCCTTCTTGCCTGAGCGTGTGTTGGTAACGTATGAACCCGCTGGAAGAGTTCCAGAGTAAGCGCGTACAAAACACAGACGTCCCACGAAAGGATCCGTAGCAATTTTGAAGGCCAAGCCGGCAAACGGCTCCTCTGGGTCTGGATTGCGATGAATCTCTACTGACTCGTCGTCCACCTCTGTTCCGACAATCGCACCTACATCATAAGGTGAAGGCAGGTACAACATAACAGCATCCAGCATAGTCTGAACACCCTTGTTCTTAAAAGCAGAACCGCAAAGCAACGGCGTGATCTGCATTCCAATTGTCGCCTTTCGGATTGCTTCGATAATCTCTGCTTCAGTAAGGCTATTAGGATCTTCAAAATACTTCTCCATGAGCGTATCATCCTGCTCAGCAGCAGCCTCAATCAACAGCCCTCGGTACTCCTCTACAACTTCGACCAAATCCTCAGGGATTGCAATCTCCTCCCAAGTCATTCCTTTGTCGTCTTCATTCCAGACAAACGCTTTGTTGCTAATCAAGTCAACAACACCGCGGAAATCATCCTCTGCTCCAATAGGAACCTGCAAAGGAACTGGACGCGCTCCGAGCATGTCCTTGATCATACCGACTACGTTGAAGAAATCTGCACCCGATCGGTCCATCTTGTTGATGAAACCAATGCGTGGAACTTTGTACTTATCAGCCAACCCCCAATTTGTCTCTGATTGCGGCTCAACACCGGAAACAGCACAAAACAATGCTACCGCACCGTCCAAAACGCGCAACGAACGCTCCACCTCTACCGTAAAGTCAACGTGACCCGGTGTATCAATGATATTGATGCGGTATTCTTCGTCGCGGAAATTCCAAAAACAAGTTGTCGCGGCAGAAGTGATCGTGATTCCACGCTCTTGTTCCTGCTCCATCCAGTCCATTGTTGCAGCACCGTCGTGAACCTCTCCGATTTTGTGAGAGATACCCGTGTAGTACAACACACGTTCTGTGGTGGTTGTCTTACCAGCATCGACGTGAGCCATGATGCCAATATTCCGCGTATAATTGAGGTCTCTTTTAGCCATGATAATTCGGCGTATTCAATTCGTTGTAATCAGAAACGGAAGTGAGAGAAAGCTTTGTTCGCCTCCGCCATCCGGTGCGTATCCTCCTTTTTCTTGTACGTACCACCCTCCTCTTTGGAAGCGGCTAACACTTCTGCGGCCAATCGTTCGGCCATAGACTTTTCATTTCGCTTTCGCGCGAAGCTGATCAACCACTTCATCGCCAAGCTTTGCTTGCGCGAGTCACGGATTGGCTGTGGAATCTGGAACGTTGCACCGCCTACTCGACGGCTACGTACCTCCACCGCTGGAGTCACATTCTCAAGCGCTCGCTTGAAAACCTCCAATCCATTTTCTTCTGTTCGCTCTTGGACACGGTCCATCGCTTTGTAGAAAATGTCAAATGCTACGCTCTTCTTTCCGTCCAACATCAAGTTGTTCACGAAGCTCGTAACGAGAACACTGTCGAATCGAGGATCCGGCAGGATCAAATGCTTTTTGGCTACTCTCCTTCTCATGATCGATTAACTCTTGACTTTAGGCCGCTTTGTTCCATACTTCGAACGACGTTGTGTACGTCCTTCAACTCCAGCTGTGTCCAACGCTCCACGTACAATGTGGTATCGCACACCTGGCAAGTCCTTTACACGTCCACCGCGCACCAACACAATACTGTGTTCTTGCAAGTTGTGGCCTTCACCACCGATGTATGCATTGACTTCGTTGCCGTTTGTCAAACGAACACGTGCTACTTTACGCATAGCAGAGTTCGGCTTTTTAGGCGTTGTCGTGTAAACGCGTACGCAGACGCCTCGGCGTTGCGGACATGAGTCCAGTGCGGCGGATTTGCTCGCAACGGACTTCGTGATGCGTCCTTTTCGGATGAGCTGCTGGATGGTTGGCATTCGACCTATCTATCAGATTACTTGTGTACAAAAACTATTTCCCCACATTAAAGGGGGTGCAAAAGTAGCAGATTCTAACTTAAAAGCAATACCCCAGCACTCCTTTTTTCAAGCATGGCTGCGTTTTGCGCATCGAATTTTTAAAATACACTGAAGCACAGGGGGGTTAGCGATGAAAAATCATTCTTGATTGATGGAAAAAACAGGAACTTTTAAACATCGCAATGAAGATGAAGGTTGTCTTTACCTCAAAATGCAACCGGCTTCATACCTTAGTTCTGTGGAATTCTTGAACGAACTGAACGAAGCGCAAAAAAGCGCGGCAATGCACACGGAAGGCCCTCTTATGGTCATTGCCGGAGCAGGGTCCGGCAAAACACGCGTACTCACTTACCGAATCGCCCATCTCATCCAACACGGCGTAGATCCTTTTTCAATTCTCGCACTCACCTTTACCAATAAAGCTGCACGCGAGATGAAAATCCGAATAGCTGACGTGATCGGTGAGGGCGAAGCACGAAACATCTGGATGGGCACATTTCACAGCACCTTTGCAAGGGTGCTGCGCATGGAATGCGAACGCATCAATTACCCCCGGAACTTTACCATATATGATACGCAGGATAGCCGAGCGTTGATCAAGGACATCATCAAAGGTTTGGGCTTAGACGACAAAGTATACAAGCCCGCGAGCATCCAAGGCCGCATCAGCAATGCCAAAAACAACCTGATTGACGCCAACGGCTACGCGCAACACACGGAAATCATGGGGGAAGACGCGCAGGCTGGTCGACCGCGTGTGCACGATGTTTACCGCGCATACGAAAACCGGTGTTTCAGAGCGCAGGCCATGGATTTCGATGACTTGCTGTTCAAGATGAATGTGCTGCTCCGAGATTTCCCTGATCTACTTTCCAAGTACCAGCATAAATTCCAATACATCCTGGTCGACGAGTACCAAGACACCAATTTCGCGCAGTACCTGATCATCAAACAGCTCGCTGCCTTGCGCGAGAACCTTTGTGTGGTTGGCGATGACGCGCAATCCATTTATGGCTTTCGTGGAGCAAACATCCAAAACATCCTCAACTTCAAACAGGACTACCCGGATTACAGCCTCTACAAACTCGAACAAAACTACCGCTCGACTCAAAACATTGTGAATGCCGCAAACAGCGTTATCGCAAAGAATAAGGACCAAATTGAAAAAGTGGTCTGGACTTCGAATGAATCGGGAGATCCCATCAAAGTTCATCGCTGCTATAGCGACAATGAGGAGGGCCGTTGGGTGGCAACTCAGATCTTTGATTTGAACAATCAGCAACAGGTGCACTGGCGCAATGCAGCCATTTTATACCGCACAAATGCCCAGTCCAGAGCTTTTGAAGAAAGCTTGCGAAAGCTCAATGTCCCCTACCGCATTTTTGGAGGGCTGTCTTTTTACCAGCGCAAAGAGATCAAGGATCTCATCGCATACTTTCGCCTAACCGCAAACTTCAGAGACGACGAAGCGCTCAAGCGCATCATCAATTACCCCGCGCGTGGCATTGGCAAAACCACCATGGATCGGTTGCTCGTTGAATCTGCTGAACGAGACGTGAGCCTTTGGGACTTGGTCGTGGATGAGCTGAATCCTCCGATTTCCGTCAAAGGCGCTAGCCTCAAAAAGGTGGTAGACTTCACGCACATGATCCGTGGCTTCCGCGCCGAAATGGAGACCAAGGACGCACACGACTTGGGCATGCACATCGCAAAACACACCGGGCTCGTGCATCAGTTGTACCTGGACAAAACACCTGAGGGAGTTGCGCGCTATGACAACATGCAAGAATTGTTGAATGGAATGAAATCATTCGTGGAGCAGGCGCGTGAAAACGAGCCCGACGAGGTTCCGACCATGGGCGACTTTCTTTTGGATGTTGCACTGCTCACAGATGCCGACCAAGACGATGGAGACGACAACAAAGTGAGCTTAATGACCATTCATGCGGCCAAAGGCCTTGAATTTGAGCACGTTCATGTGGTAGGGCTCGAGGAGGAATTATTTCCTTCCACCATGGCGTTGCAATCGCGTTCTGAACTGGAAGAAGAGCGGCGGCTCTTTTATGTGGCGGTAACCAGAGCGAAAAAAACATGCTCATTGAGCTATGCTTTGACGCGTTATAAATGGGGGCAATTGATCCAAGCGGAGCCCAGCCGATTTATTGAAGAAATTGATCCCGCCTGTGTTACCATGCCTTCTGCTCAGGCGAGCAAGCCGAATCCATTTGCGGGAGGCGGTGATTTTGAGAAGCAACGAAACAATTGGAAGTCGATGGGAACGGCTTCGCCGGGAGCGGCTTTTGGGCGCATGGCAGAGAAAAAGAAAGACCAAGGCAAAGCTTCCGTCAACCCCTTTAAGAAATCTCCCAGCAAACCGCCTGTTTCGTCTGATGGCAAGCCCCTGAAAAAAGTGGCTCCGGGAGCAGGCAACAGTTCTGCTCCGCCCGCCAAAGCTTCATCAACTCATGGCCTCGCTGAAGGCGTCAAAGTCATGCATGAGAAATTCGGAAAAGGAAAAGTCCTGCGCATCGAAGGAAGCGCTCCAAATGAAAAAGCAACGGTCTTCTTTCCGAGTGCTGGTCAGAAACAACTCCTGCTAAAATTTGCGAAGCTAGAAATCGTGGACGCATGAATCCCCAGGATCAAAACTTCCAGTTCGGGTGGATCATCATAGCTTCAGTCATTGCATTTTCATCAGGATGTCGTCCAGTGCCAAAATCCAACCTGGCCTTTGAAGTATCTGCATTGCATGCGTATGATGGTTCAGCCGTCCCTGACATTGGAATCACACTCGAAAGCCGAATCGTCAGCGATGGCTTATTCAATGGCAATTACGAATTGCTATCAGAAGGCAGTACGGATGCATCCGGAACGATCGTATTGGGTTTTCCTCGCTCCAACGCCTTGGATTACCGAATCACAGGAAACGAAGATGATTGGTTTGAGCGGCAAATGCTTGTCAACCCCGATGCGTTCCTGGGTGATGAAACGCAGTCCATTGTTTTAGAGATGACACCAAGTGCTGAAATCACAATTCGGCTCGTGAATTCCAATCCATTTGACGAAATGGATGCCATTCAATTCAGAACACTCAATGTCCCCGGAGATTACCTCACCTGCTCGAATGCTTGGGGAAGCTACTCCGGTTTTGATGCTGTCGAAGAACGCACATGCTGGATTGAAGCGGACCGATTCCTGGCCTTCACCTACCGCACAATGCGAAATGGAGAATGGTTTGAGTTCGTCGTGGACTCCATTTACGTCCCTCGGGGTTCAGAATTAGACTTCTCACTGCCCTGGTGATCTCATTTCCGACCATGCATCACGCCGAAAACCATCATTTCACCATCTCCAAAACAGCGCGTTTCGCAACGATTGGCCCACCCATTGATCAAGCCGAGCATGTCATGATTGCGTTGCATGGCTATGGACAATTGCCTGAATTCTTTCTTCGAAAATTCCGAATGCTTGCCGAAGCCGGATGGTGCGTTGTAGCTCCAGAAGGGATGCATCGTTTCTACCTCGATGGCACGAGCGGTCGAGTTGGTGCTTCTTGGATGACCAAAGAAGACCGCGAAACAGACATTGCCGATTATGTGCATTACCTCAATGCCCTGAGCGCTCACCTCAACCTTCGAGATCGAAGCCCAGTATTGCTAGGTTTCTCTCAAGGAGTTGCGACAGCATCGCGCTGGGTGGAATCAGGCAAACAGTCTTTTGAGCGTCTGATTTTATGGGCTGGAGTCTTTCCTCCAGATTTTGAATGGACCACCGGCCGGGCACATTTAAGCCATCTGCCTGTGGATTTGGCTTTGGGTGATGACGACCCTTTCTTCAAAGATGAATTGCTCACCGATACGGCGACGATTCTCAACGACAAGCGGGTAGCTTACAACCTTCATCGATTCCAAGGTGGCCATGTCATCGATCCGGATTTACTTCTCCAAATTGTCAACGCACCATAACTCCTTATTTTTGTTTGCACCGAACTGCATTATTTTGAAACAGTATTCTCAACTCTGCGCCTCCATCCTATTGGGATTCATCGCGCTCGCTTTTTCTTCACATGCGCTCAGCCAGCGCAGTTGGCCCCATGCCTTGACCGACCAAGAACGCGACCATGTGGAGCGTATCGGGTTTGAACCACACACCTCTCGAGGCATTGAAACACCCCCACCCTACGACAACATTCGCACGGCGGCGGAGTGGGAAGAAGTCGAAGCACTCACCATTTCCTGGACGGACTTTCCTTGCATTCAAAAGCAAATCGTGGCAGCCGCCAAGGAAGAATGTACGGTCATTATTTTTGCCGATGATGAAAACCAAGTGACCGATTACCTTACCGGCAACCAGTGCGGTGGAGCGCTGACATTGGACAACATTCAAGTTGTCTCCGCTGAATACAACAGCATTTGGATTCGCGACTATGGCGCAAACACAGTCTACGGCTCATGGAATGATGACCGGGTGCTAGTGGACTGGTTGTACAACAGACCCCGGCCAGAGGATGATGCCATTCCAGACGTTTTGGCTGAAACCATGGGGATTGAGATCTACAGCACCACAGGGGTGCCAAATGACTTGATGAACACCGGCGGCAACTGGATGTCCGATGGATTTGGCACAGCTTTCGCTTCTGAATTGATCTTGGAGGAAAACAACGGCGGCAGCACGTGGTGGACAGACTACCCAGATCATACTTCCGCCGAAATCGATCAAATCATCTCCGATTTCCATGGCGTTGAGACCTTCATCACCATGCCCAACTTGCCGTACGATGGAATTCACCACATCGACATGCACATGAAACTCCTCGATGAAAGCACCCTGCTCATGGCAGAATACCCGGAGGGAGTTGCAGATGGACCGCAGATCAATGCCAACCTCGAATATGTGTTGTCCAACTTCACCACACGATGGGGCACACCCTTCGATGTCATTCGCATTCCAAGTCCACCCGAGCAAGGATTTGGTGGCGGATATCCGGATGCAAACGGCTGGTATCTGACTTACACAAACTCGGTATTTGTCAACAATACAATTCTGCTCCCTACTTATTACACGGAGTACGACACTACCGCTGTGCGGATATATGAAGAGGCCCTTCCGGGCTACAACGTTGTCGGCATCGATTGCGACAACAATGGAGAAGCCATTATTTCACTTTCGGGCGCCATTCATTGCATCACGCACACCGTAGGCATCGAGGATCCTTTGATGATCAGCCATCTGCCCTTGTCCGACACCGAAGACACTGAGAACAACTATGAGGTAGAAGCGTACATCAGTCATCGCAGCGAGATTGCCAGCGCATTCATGCATTGGACCACAGACCCAGATGATGAATGGTCTTCCGTATCCATGGAGTTGATCTCAGATGAAACAGAAAATTGGTCCGCGAACATTCCTTCACAGCCTGCTGGAACGACAGTCTATTATTATGTCGAAGCCAACGCAAACTCCGGGAAAATGGGAACCCGGCCGATGCCAGCACCTGAAGGATGGTGGTCTTTCGATGTCATCGACCCAAGTGTGAGCATCGTTGAGCAATCAGTGGAATCTCCGCTGCTTCAGGCTTTTCCCAATCCTGCGGCAGCAATCACTTGCATACCTATTCACCTCTCAAGGGCTTCAGAAGGCAAACTTTATCTAACGAACGCACTCGGACAGAAGGCACTGATGATCCACCGTGGTGATTTCAGGGCAGGATCACAAAAGTATTTTTTCAATGCCGAAGGCTTGGCTCAAGGCGCATACCTATTGACCATGGACTTGGTCAACGGCGAACGCTGGACGCAGCACTTGATGATCAAATAAACCTCTGGTTCTGACGCATGAAAAAGCCACCCATTGAGGTGGCTTTTTCATTTCCAAATGGACATCAAGTGGCCATTGCAAGGTCACATGGCCGCTTTGCGAATCGAACTCAGTTTTTCGTTAATCCCTGCGTCCGAGCAACCGAAGCATAAACATGAAGAGGTTGACGAAGTCGAGGTACAAACTTGTTGCTCCCAAAATAGCCAGCTTCGAACTGGCCTCGCTGCCGAACTCAACTCCCGCACCAATGCGCTTCAGCTTTTGTGTGTCGTACGCGATCAGGCCTGTAAAGACAAGCACACCTCCGATGCTGATGATGTAATCCAGTTGCGCCGAACCAATGAACCAGTTGACGAAGCTTGCAATGATGATGCCGACAACGGCCATCATGAGCAAGCTTCCAAAACGTGTCAAATCAGTATTGGTGGTGTACCCTACAACTGCCATCACTGCAAACGTAGCAGCCGTAATCACAAAGACTTGAGCAATGCTTGACATGGTGTACACCAAAAAAACGCTGCTCAGTGACATGCCCATGATTCCGCTGAAGGCCAGAAATAAGAGGGTCAAGGAAGTTGACGACCATCGTTGAAAGCCCATGTTCATAGCGAGGATAAAGCCCAAAGGTGAGAGCATTACGACCCAACCTAACATGCTCATACCCCCTGTTTCTTGGTTGTACAACTGTGAAATGAATCCCGACTCTACCGTGTAATAAGCGGCGCAGGCTGTGACCACAAGACCAGCTACCATCCAAGTGAATACGTTGGCAATGAATCGAGAAACCGTTGACTGGTCTTCGACAAAAGTCTCCTCAAAAATCTGGGGTGATTCGAATTCGTTCATGGCGTAAAGTTGCAACCGTTTGGGGAATCATTGGTCCATTGAGGTTGCCAAAAATTGCTGTCACACAGCTCTAATCCAAGCTCCTGATGGTTCAATGACGGCCGTAGGTCGAACCCACAGCGAGCTGCATGAACTCTTTCCGGGTCTTCGGGTCTGACAGAAACAAACCTGTAAACGCGCTAGTCGTTGTAACAGCATTTTGTTTCTCCACGCCGCGCATCTGCATGCAAAGGTGACGGGCTTCAATCACAACCGCCACTCCTTTCGCACCTAATGTACTTTGAATGCAGTCTCTGATTTGTTCTGTCAAGCGCTCTTGCACTTGTAGACGACGAGAATACGCATCTACGACCCGGGGAATTTTACTCAGTCCGACAATTTTGCCATCTGGTATGTAAGCGACATGCGCCTTGCCGAAAAATGGGAGCATGTGGTGCTCACAAAGGCTGTAGACTTCAATGTCACGAACCAAAACCATTTCATCACTTGGCTCCGTGAACAATGCGCTTCTCAGGATGCCCTCGGGATCCATTCCATTCCCAGAAGTCAGCACAGCCATTGCTTTGGCTGCACGTTCCGGTGTCTTCAACAATCCTTCGCGGGTAGGATCCTCTCCTATTCGTGTCAGGATGGCGTGATAATTGCCTCGAAGCTCTTCGACAGCTTGCTCATCCCAGGTTTCTTTTCGCTCGTAAATGGCCATTACTCTTCTCCGTAATAATCCGCGTAGTTGTTTTCAGTCTCAAATAGACGCACGCGTTCCAGCTTACAACCTCGCTGAGCAATCTTTGGTTCTAATTGCTCCCAAATTCCTATGACTAAATTCTCAACTGAGGTTTGTTTGCCAGCCAACCACGGCACATCCATGTTCAGATTGCGATGATCAAGAGGCTCCTCAACGTATTCGTTGATCACTGCCTTCAGATCCGTGAAATTGATGAAGTAGCCCGTGTCTTCGTCAATGGCACCTTTCACCGTCACGTATACCACATAATTGTGGCCGTGCCAGTTTGGATGGGCGCATTTTCCAAAAACTTCAAAGTTCTTGGCTTCGTCCCAGTTGTCATTCCAGAGTTTGTGCGCAGCATTGAATCTTGCGCGGCGGGTGATGGATACCTGTTTCATTGCGATGGATAGCAAAGATAGGGACTCCAGTTCCTTAGATTTGCATCATGATCGTCATTACAGGTTCCGCAGGCTTTATTGGAAGTGCATTGGCCGCAAGGCTCAACGAAGCTCGATTTTTTGACCTCGTGTTGGTCGATGATTTTTCCAGACCTGACAAGGACGCGAACCATGCTGAATTGATTTTCAGCGAAAAGGTGGAACGCAACGTCTTCCTTGAGTGGCTCGACGACAACGAATCCCAAGTGCAATTTATATTTCACCTTGGCGCACGCACAGACACAACAGAACAAGATTCTAAAATCTTCGATGAACTCAATCTCTCTTACAGCCAGGAGGTTTGGAAACGCTGCATCTCCTATGGCCTGCCTTTGGTCTACGCTTCTTCGGCTGCGACTTACGGAGGAGGTGAATTGGGCTATCAGGATTCACACGAAGTGGTCAACCAACTCAAACCCTTGAATCCCTATGGAGATTCAAAAAATGACTTTGATCGTTGGGCTCTCGAACAAACAGAATCCGGCCAAGCGCCTTACTTCTGGGCAGGACTCAAGTTTTTCAATGTGTTCGGCCCAAATGAATACCACAAAGGACGAATGGCGAGTGTGGTGTTCCACACCTTTAACCAAGTCAATGCAACAGGTGGCATGAAGCTCTTTCGGTCGCATCGACCCGACTACACGAATGGCGGACAAACACGCGATTTCGTCTACGTCAAAGACTTGACTGAAGTCTGTCTCTTCCTCATGCATCACCGCAAAGCTGAATCCAATGGCCTTTACAATCTTGGCTCTGGAAAAGCGCGGACTTTTTTGGACTTGGCACACGCCACTTTTGATGCAATGGGAAAGGAACGCAACGTTTCATTCATTGACACACCCGCAGACATTCGGGACACGTACCAGTACTTCACAGAAGCGGACATGTCCAAGCTTCGCAGCATTGGTTATGAGAGGCCTTTCGCTTCCTTGGAGGAAGCCATCGAAGATTACGTAATGAATTATTTGAAGTCGGGCAAAAGATGGTCCGCTCCAAAAAACTGACTCCAACTCAGCCAGCCGCAATCAGCCGCAATCAGCCGCAATCAGCCACAATCAATGCGCTTGGATCAACGATTCCTGAATTGCTTCCAAATCAGAACGGACAGACTTTAGTCGTCCCAAAAGCTTTTGACGATCAAGATTGATCGCATCCGAAGCTGCTGAAGGTTTCACAGCCGACGCCATCTGCTCAGCAACTTCTTTTCTTTTCCGCATCGCCTTGCGAGCGCCCACGATGGTATAACCCTGGTCCTTCACGAGCCACTTGATTTGCTCAATCACCTCAATGTCGCTCTGATGGTAGAATCGCTTCCCACGCGCATTTGTCTTCGGCTTTAACAGTGCAAATTCCTTCTCCCAATACCGCAATTGCGAGGCGCTTAAATCCATTTGATCTGCTACCTCGGTGATTGAAAAATACTGTTTCTGAATCGTTTTGTTCAGTGGCATGTCTGCGCGTTGTGCTTTGTTCGAGGCTTCAAGGTAACCGAAAAACAATAAAAAAACCTCATAAGTACCTATCAATCAAAAGATTGATTGGAGTCTTCGGCTTTCTCAAGCATTTCCTCGTATTGCTCAGGAGTCAAGTCGTTGAAGTAATACTGTGCAGGGTTCACCTTGCGGCCATCTTTGCGCACCTCGTAGTGCAGGTGCGGCGCCACAGATGTCCCTGTAGACCCTACCAAACCAATCACTTCGCCGCGCTTAATCTTTTGACCTCGCTTGACAAGCGTCTTGCTCATGTGGGCGTAAAGCGTCTCATAGCCAAATCCATGCCGGATGATCACATGCCTGCCAAACCCATTATAGGTGCGCTTCGCAAGGATCACCTCCCCGTCTCCAGTGGCGAATATTTCCGTGCCCGTTGGAGCAGAAAAATCCATTCCGTAATGCATTTTACGCACCTTATAAATGGGGTGGATTCGGTAACCATAACCGCTCGCCATGCGCTTCAAGTCCTCGTTTCGAACCGGTTGAATCGCCGGAATTGATTTGAGCAGTTCAGTTTGATTTTTCGCTAAATCAAATACTTCGTCAAAAGATCTGCTCTGAGCCACCATTTTCCGCTGCAATTCGGCGAGCCTCGCCTCGGCTGAAATAACAGCTTCGGAATGCGAGTAACCACGCAGCGCTCTTCCCCGATCAAATCCTCCCACTCCGGGATTCCGGAGGTGTTCTGGGTACTTGTCAACGCCAAAAATGGAGCGGTAAATGGCATCATCGCGGCCCGAAATGTCTTCTAGAACCACTTGCAAGTTGTCGAACTCGCCCTCCATTCGCTCCAACTGCATTTCTAAAAATGCAAGCTCTCTGCGTTGTGTCCGGTCACTAGGGCTTTCGAAATAGGTGTCGAACACATAGATGCTTCCAAGGGTGATGGCCAAGAAAACGGCCACCTTACGAACCACGAAAAAGACGTAATCCCGCAACGCAAATGGGATCTCTTCCATTCGCAGGGTTTGCTCGTTGTAACGAATTTTATGGAAACGCTTTGACATGCAACTGCAAAGGTGCAACTTATATTCGTGGTCTGCAGCGGTTGCAAAGCCTGTTTTGCAGATTTTTGTAGTGAACAAGTCCGAAATTCGCGGAAAATAAATCCCTGACGACCCATGGAATCAAAGTTGATTCGAGAGCATTTCCTTCAGTTTTTTGCCTCCAAAGGCCACGAAATCGTGCCTTCCGCCCCGATGGTGATCAAAGATGATCCGACATTGATGTTTAACAATGCGGGAATGAATCCATTCAAAGATCTCTTTCTGGGGAACAGCCCCATTGTGCATCCTCGAAT
This sequence comes from uncultured Flavobacteriales bacterium, assembly GCA_905479395.1. Classification (GTDB taxonomy): domain Bacteria; phylum Bacteroidota; class Bacteroidia; order Flavobacteriales_D; family Sanyastnellaceae; genus UA16. The sequence goes on along the minus strand of CAJQMI010000038.1, from coordinate 2,522 downwards.
TTCGGACACTCAGAAATGCTTGCGCGTCAGCGGCAAACACAATGATTTGGAAGAAGTAGGGGTGGACACGTATCACCATACCATGTTTGAAATGTTGGGGAATTGGTCCTTCGGAGATTACTTCAAGCAAGAAGCCATCGATTGGGCCTGGGAGCTTTTGACCCAGGTTTACAAACTGCCCGAGGAGTCCATCTACATCACATACTTCGAAGGGGACAAAGCCGATGGCTTGGAGGCCGATAAAGAAGCTGCAGACATCTGGGGCAAATGGGTCGCTCAAGAACGCATCATCCCTGCCTCTAAAAAGGATAACTTTTGGGAAATGGGAGAGACAGGACCCTGTGGGCCTTGTTCTGAAATACACATCGATTTGAGGGACCGTGAAGACCGCGAAAAAGTAGCCGGTCGCGATTTGGTCAACGCCGATCATCCGCAAGTGGTTGAGATTTGGAACTTGGTCTTCATGCAATTTAACCGCATGGCCAATGGAAGTCTGCAACCCCTGCCCCACAAGCACATTGATACCGGAATGGGATTTGAACGCTTGGCCATGGCCATGCAAGGAAAGCAGTCCAATTACGATACAGATGTCTTCACTCCACTGCTCAACAAGGTGGCTGAAATGAGTGGGCAAACGTATACCCGCACTGATTCAAAGCAGGATGTTGCATTCCGTGTCATTGCTGATCACATCCGGGCGGTTGCTTTCAGCATTGCGGACGGACAACTTCCCTCCAATACCGGAGCAGGATACGTGATTCGTCGAATCTTGCGCCGCGCAATTCGTTACGGTTACTCGTTTTTAGGCCTTCAAGATGCCTTCATGCATCACTTGGTGCCTACCCTCGCCTCTCAGATGGGTGATGCCTTCCCCGAACTAAACAACCAGCAGGCATTGATCGAACGCGTGATCAAGGAAGAAGAAGAGTCCTTTCTACGCACGCTCGACAAAGGAATTGAGCGCTTAGAAGCCCGAATGAGTGAATTCAAATCATCCCAGAAACTTCCGGGTGATGTGGTTTTCGAGCTGTACGATACGTTTGGATTCCCTTTGGACTTGACTGCCTTGATGGCCGGTGAACAAGGATTTGAACTGGACGAGATAGGCTTTGAAAAAGCCATGCAGATCACCAAAGAGAGGAGCCGCGCAGCAGGCAAACTGAGCACCGATGATTGGGTCGAAGTGCACAAGGACGCACGTGGAGAATTCGTTGGATACGATCAACTGTCTGCACAGTGCCGAATTCTTCGGTACCGTGAAGTCACCGCCAAAAACAAGAAATTCTTCCAATTGGTCCTCGATCGCACCCCGTTTTACCCTGAAGGCGGGGGACAGATCGGGGACAAGGGAATGCTCAATGTTGAAAACGATGATGGCGCTAAGCCCATCGCCGTATTCGATACCAAAAAGGAGAACAATCTCATCGTGCATTTTGTGAACGAATTGCCGTCTGACCCTCATGCAACCTTTGTTGCTCATGTAAACTCAACCAAACGCAGCGACACGCAGCGCAACCATACCGCCACTCACCTGCTGCATGAAGCGCTGAGAGAAGTGCTCGGAACGCATGTAGAGCAAAAAGGATCATTGGTGAAATCTGAGTCGCTTCGATTTGATTTTTCACATTTTTCCAAAGTCACCGTTGAGGAATTACAGCAAGTCGAGTCGCTCGTGAACCAGCGTGTTCTTCAAAACCATCCATTGATTGAACACCGATCCATCTCCATGAAAGAAGCAGCAGCAAGCGGCGCCATGATGCTCTTCGGAGAGAAATACGGGGACGAAGTGCGCATGATTGAATTTGGCACATCAAAAGAGCTTTGCGGGGGCACCCATGCCCCAGCCACTGGTTCTCTTGGGACTTTTCGAATCACCACCGAAACAGCTGTTGCATCGGGCATACGGAGAATTGAGGCCATAACAGGCACAGCGGCATTGGAAACTGCCCAAGCAGAGCGGCAAACGATCGAGCAAGTCAAAGAACTCCTCAAGGCTCCCAAGGACATCACCAAAGCAATTGGAGATTTGCTGAACAAGCAACAGATGCTTCTCAAGGAGCAAGAGGCCAACAAAGCTCAAGCAGCTCAAGCAGCGAAAAAAGAACTCGCCAGCAACTTGGAACAAATCAATGGTGTGAACACCTTCATCGGCGAACTTCCACTTGACACGGGAGCCATCAAAGACATTGCGTTCCAGCTCAAGGCTGAAAACGCCCCCTTCTTTGGTGTATTCGCTTCCAGAACTGGCGGAAAGCCAACAATATCAGTGGCCATTAGCGATGATGTAGTTCGAGAAAAAGGGCTCAATGCAGGCGCAATCATTCGCGAAATCGCCGTCCACATCAAAGGGGGTGGCGGCGGTCAGCCTTTCTTTGCTACCGCTGGAGGAAAGGATGAAAGCGGCATTCCTGCGGCATTGGACGCTGCCAAAAAACTTGTGTAAACCGTCCAATTGATCGAGCACATAAAGCAACTTTGTTGCATAAAAAAAGCGCTCGATGAGCGCTTTTTTGTGGTTCATT
>CAJQMI010000037.1 GCA_905479395.1 uncultured Flavobacteriales bacterium | reverse complement strand
TCTGGAGCAAGATGGAAATAGAGATATCCTCCGAATAATTCGTCTGCGCCTTCACCCGAAAGAACCATTTTGATTCCCATGGCCTTGATCTGCCTTGCCATTAGGTACATAGGAGTGGATGCTCGTATGGTGGTAACATCATAGGTCTCTATGTGACGAATCACATCTTCGATGGAGTCAATTCCCTCTTGAATGGTGAAAGCAAGTGGATGGTGCACTGTGCCAATGTGATCGGCAACTTTCTGGGCCGCAGCCACATCAGGGCTGCCTTCTAATCCAATGCTAAAACTATGGACGCGAGGCCACCACGCTTCGCTATTGCCATCGTCATCCACTCGTTTTTTAGAAAAATTCTGAGCCACAGCTGCGATGACACTTGAATCCAGTCCACCACTTATGAGCAGACCGTAGGGTACGTCACCCATCAAATGTGTTCGGACAGATTCTGTCAATTGAGCGCGCAGTTCGTCCTTGTCATAAGGCTTCTTCGGTGCTTTCTCCCAATCCATCCAATCTTCATGAAAATAGCGCGTTGGAGCGACTTCTGAAGACTTCCAGAAGTGACCAGGTGGAAATTCAGAAACATCTTCGCACAGGTGCTCTATTCCTTTCATTTCAGAGGCTACGAGCAGCGCTCCATTTTTGTCATGTCCAAAATAAAGAGGGATGATGCCGATGGAATCTCGTGCAATGATCCATGATTTGTCTTGCGGATCGAACAGAACGAATGCAAACATGCCCTCGAGATCGTGCACGAGGTCAGCACCTTTTTCGCGGTAAAGCGCAAGAATCACTTCGCAATCGCTTCCTGTCTGGTAAGGGTAATTCGAAGTCGCTTTGCGGATGGACTGGTGATTGTAAATTTCACCATTTACAGCCAACGCTGTCTGGTGGTCAGGGTCAATCAAAGGTTGTGAACCACTCGTTACGTCCACGATAGCCAGACGTTCGTGAACAAGTATGTTTCCCTCTTGCTGATATACACCGGACCAATCTGGTCCGCGATGGCGTTGCAGTTTTGAGATTTCTAGTGCGAGTGATCGCACCTTATCGGTGGATTCTGTCGCATTGAGAATAGCAGTGATTGAGCACATGTTTGTTCGTGTTGATGACGTAAATACGCAATTCATGCCCATAGGTTTCAACTTTTGAGGCGAAAAGCGACTTAATTTTGGAGCAACCTCTAGAAAAATGAAAAATTTATTTTCCTGTCCGACAGCCGTCTTTGTATTGACCATTGCGTGGTTATTCCAATCCCAAACTTTGCTCATTGCGCAGATCGATCAGACTGAATCAGAATATTTGCCCAACGAAGTTCTAGTTATGTTGGAGACGGGAGTGAGTGGTGAGAAATTCTTCTCTGCCCTTCGAACTGAACTGAACTTTGAGTTGCTCAGTGTTCCTTCTCCATCTGCAGGAATATACCATCTCGGTGTTGCGTCTTCTGAATGGGAACAATCCTTGACTATGCTCAGGGCCAAGCGACAGGTGCGTGCCGTTCAGTTGAATCACCTCGTAAGCGAGCGTGAAACGGTCCCCAACGACCCCAATTATGGCCAGCAATGGCACCACGATGAAGGTGGGGATCACGACATCGATTCAGATCTTGCTTGGGATGTCACAACCGGCGGCACAGCAGCCAATGGAGCGCGCATCGTTGTCGCTGTTCTCGAAGGCGGTGGATCAAACTATGACCACACCGATCTCATCGACAACCATTGGACAAACGACGCTGAGATTCCAGGCAATGGAGTCGATGATGACAACAATGGATATGTTGATGACTTTAACGGCTGGAATTCAGGTAACAATTCAGACAACATAGCTGGTGGTGGTCATGGCACTTCGGTTAGCGGTATGATTGGTGCCACCGGAAACAACGGCAGTGGTGGATCAGGAGTCAATTGGGATGTGGAGATTATGCAGATTGACATGGGCAATGGCTTGTCCGAGTCCAATGTCATAGCGGCTTACGAGTATCCGAAAGTGATGCGCGACATTTACAATGCTAGCGCAGGATTGGAGGGAGCTTTCGTGGTTGCCACCAATGCTTCTTGGGGAATTGATCAAGCCAACCCGGCTAATTATCCTATTTGGTGCGCTTACTACGACGAATTAGGTGCCTCAGGCATCTTGAATTGCGGAGCCACCACGAACTCGGCTCTCAACGTTGATGTGGTTGGAGACATGCCAACAGCGTGCAGTTCAGACTACATGGTCTCTGTGACAGCTACCAACGACAATGATGTGCGAACGTTCAGTGGTTATGGTGTTACTACGATTGATTTGGGCGCGCCAGGCGATCAAGTTTACTTGCCCAGTGGATCAAGTGGCTATGGCAATACAAGCGGTACTTCCTTTGCAAGTCCTTGTGTAGCAGGGGCAATTGGCCTTGTTTACAGCGTTCCTTGTCCTGATTTGGCTGAGCTTTCACATTCCAATCCACAGGCTGCCGCCGATATGGTCTTGGGTTACATCTATCAAGGAGTTGATTTGGTACCGAATCTTTTGACAGAAGTGGTCACGGGTGGTCGCTTAAATGTAGCCAATTCTGTGAACCTGGCTTTAGAAGCATGCGGTCCTGTGGAGTGTGACCTTTTGAGTTTTACTGCGTCGCCAGAGTGTGCGTACGATGCAGACAATGACGCAGTGGAAACCATTGTTGGGTTGGACGTCGAGTTCTCGAATTTCCTCTGTGAAGCTCAGATCTTATGTTTCCGCGATACAGCGGATTCGGAATGGACGTGTGGATTTGCAGAAGATTTAGGGGTCCAGCTTCAGAACGATCTCACCGGAGTATTGAATGGACTCAATGCGAACACCACCTATCAGTTGTATTTTGTTTCAGATACGTTGGTCAGTGACACCTTGCTGTTTACCACACCAGATTGTTCCGCTGAAGTGCCCGGTTGCACCAACGCTTCGGCGCTCAATTTTGATGAAAATGCCACGATTGACAACGGCTCTTGCGAATTTCCTTGTGAAGATGTTGTTTTGACCATCACGACCGATTGCTGGCCTCAGGAGGTTGGTTGGGCCATCGTGGATGATTCTGGTGAGGAATTTGCCGGAGTGACTGCAGGCACTTACGATGAAGACGATGATGGTGCAGAGTATGTCTGGGAAGGATGTGTTCCGCATGGTTGTCACGTGCTCACGCTTACCGACACTTACGGCGATGGAATGTTTGGTAGTCAATGGCCGGGGTGTGATTTGGACGGCAATTATATCCTTGCAACGGCTACGGGTGATGTTATTGTCGCTATGGGCGATCCGGATTTTGGCGATGGTATCGACCACGCTTTCTGCGTGCCCGTGGTGCCAGGATGTGTGCAGGAAACAGCATGCAATTACAATGCGGAAGCCAACGCGGATGATGGATCCTGCTTCAGCACAGGAGATGCATGCGATGACGAGAATGAGGATACTGTGCTCGATGCAATTGGTGCCGATTGCTTATGCGCTGGAGTGCCAGCTGTTGAAGGATGCACGGATGAATCAGCATGTAATTTCTCGTCCAATTCGAATGTCGACGATGGATCGTGTTTTTATGTTGGTACAGGAATGATTTCGGGTCCTCAAAATCCCACTGCTGGGACCACAACGATGTATTCTTATGATGGAGTAGCCTCAAATTCTTACGAGTGGACTGTTTCCAATGGCACAATCATTGGAGAGTTTATGGGGATAGGCTTACTTGAAATTGAAGTTTCGTGGGAGCTGGAAGACGGAGGACAAAATGCTTCTGTGCAAGTCGAGGAAATGGAGTTGTCCATTGAATGCACAGAAACTGTAATTATGGATTTGGATTTGCTAGTCAATGGGATCAATGAGCTCGAAGCTGCAGGCTTGCGGATTTATCCGAATCCTGCGAGCCACAACTTACGCATCGAAGGTTTGATGGGATGGTCCGGTCGCGGAATGGTGCAATGCCTCAATGCTTTGGGGCAAGTTGTTCTGGAGCATTCATTTCAATCGACTGAGACACTCGCTCTGCCTGTAACTGAACTGGCAAATGGGATTTATATGTTTCGCTTGATGGATGGCTCAGAAAAAGGCCGTCAACCAATCCAGACAAGCGTATTGATTCAACGCTAATCAGCCGTTGATTTGGAGCCAAAACGAGCCTCCGTGGGGTTCAACGCCAAGCGTGTTGGGGTGGCTCCAAATAGGAGCGAGTAAGCCGCTTATTTTGGGCTGTTCACTTGCCCAAAAGGCAGGGAACATTGGCTTGTAGCGTTTGGGGTCGCTCAATAGTGCCATGGCCAACATGTATTGCTCTGAGTATGCACGATCACACATTTCTTGCGGGTAATCCCAAGGCAAGTAGATGTCGTGTATTTGGAGAATGACTCCATCGGCTAAACGAGGCAACCATTCCAGGAAGAAGACTGTCGCATCAGAGTTTGGTAATACACGGTGGCTGTTATCGATGAACAACATGTCTCCAGCTTCCAGTGAATTGAGGAGCTCATCTGCATTCAGTTCTTCAAACGGTTCACGTAGAATGACTTGTGAAAGTTGATCGATTTCCGCACGAGGGAAAGGATCAATGCTGGTTATTTGAGTCAATGGGCTGTGCTGTGCTTTCGCCGCTGCTGCCACGAGGGTAGAATTGCCTGATCCCACTTCTACATAGCGTTTCGGCTTATGTTCGCTAAC
>CAJQMI010000036.1 GCA_905479395.1 uncultured Flavobacteriales bacterium | reverse complement strand
CCAAAAAACTTGTGTGAACCGTCCAATTGATCGAGCACACAGGCAATTTTGTTGCATAAAAAAAGCGCTCGGTGAGCGCTTTTTTTATGGTTCATACTCACGTTCAAGCAACGTGAAACGTTGAACGCTGCTCGTCAGTCGCATGCGCACTTCCGTACACTGGTCCTTGATATTCTTCTTGGTATGCGAGGCTTAAGTTCAGAACATAAAAAACATTGAAAATAGCAGCCAGTGCAAAATCAACATTGGTCTTCTTTCCAAAAGATTGAGCAATCTCGATGGTAGTGCGAAGAAAGAAGTAGACATTGAATCCTGGAATCAAGAAGAACAGTGCGTGAAATGCTGGTCTTCCCACGATTTTCATGGTCATTACCACATTGTATCCTGGAACAAAAGCGGCCCATCCAGAGATGTTACATTTCATGAAAAGACGGGCATTTGCACCCAATCCAATCAATGCTAAAAATCCGATCATCATCAATACACCTCCACTCAATTCCCATCCCAATAAGTAGTAATTATTCATGGTTTGTCGTGCTGTATTTAATTCAAGACGAGACTCAAAACCAAAGGTTGCCTCCTAACTCACACAATACAAGACAATTAAATACAAACGCTCAACTTCCGTCTGTTGAAAGGTTCCCGTTTATTCGCGCCATGCTCAGTCAGTGGTGGTCAAACCTCCAAAGCGTTGCACGAGCGCCCCATCAATCTTCCCTCCTTTTGGCGTCAAAATCACCAGTCGCTCAACCACATTTCTCAATTCCCGGATGTTCCCGGTCCAATTGGCCTCTTGCAGCATTTTTGCTGCATCCTCGGTCATGTCCAAAAGGAGTTTGCCGTGTTGTTCGCAAATAATTCCCAGGAAATGCTGAGCAAGTAGTCCTATGTCATCCCGTCGGTCATTCAATGCAGGGACGTGAATGGGAATCACCGCAAGGCGATGATAAAGGTCCTCACGAAACCGTGATTCTGAAATCTCCTCCTTCAGATTTTTATTTGTGGCCGCAACGACGCGCACATCCACTTCAATCTCTTTCTCACCTCCCACCCGTGAAATTCGGTTTTCCTGCAACGCCCGCAGCACTTTTGCTTGAGCGGAAGGACTCATGTCCCCTATTTCGTCCAAAAATAGTGTGCCACCTTGTGCCTGTTCAAATTTTCCCTTGCGCTGTTTGACAGCACTTGTAAAAGCTCCTTTCTCATGCCCAAACAATTCACTTTCAATGAGCTCGGAGGGAATGGCAGCACAATTCACCTCTACAAAAGGCTGATCGTGACGCGTGCTAAGTTCATGAAGCTGGCGTGCCACAAGTTCTTTGCCTGTTCCGTTGCCACCAGTGATCAGCACACGCGCATCCGATGGAGCTACGGTGCAAATCAATTCCACAATGGCCCTGACTTCTGCTGACTCTCCCACGATGGCAGTGGACCGTTCGGTCTGAATTTTTTGCTCCAAACGTTTGGTCTCTTTCTCCAATTTCCCCTGATCCAACGCATGCCGGACAGTGAGCAAAACGCGATTCAAGTCCAACGGCTTTTGGATAAAGTCGTATGCTCCCTTTTTGAGCGCCTCGACTGCAGTGTCAACCGTTCCATGTCCACTGATCATCACCACAGGAGAAGCCACCTCATTTTCCTTGAGCAAATCGAGCACCTCCAAACCATCAAACTTGGGCATTTTTACGTCACAGAAAATAACATCAAATGCAAATTTTGACCCCAACTTAACGCCTTCCGCGCCATCCTCTGCCTCTGAAACCTGGTAGTTCTCGTACTCCAAAATTTCCCTCAAACTGCTTCGGATGGGAGCTTCATCATCGATGATTAAAATCTTTGCCATGGTCGTTTACTTTCCTGTAGGATGTGCTTGCATAGTGCAAAGATGTTGCCAAACTTCGAAAGCAACACATGAAAATCAACCAATCATCGAACGAAGCGCACCTTCTCGAAGCGCATACGATGATTGATAGAGTTTGCTATTCGATGGCAGCAAATCCAAAACGTGCTGCACCAACATGCTTGAGAGGGGAATAAGTCGGGCTCGGGCAGGTGCCATACCCGGGAGAGCAAGTCTCGCAGCGAAGTCGAGGCCAATCAATTGAGAATGCACGCTCGCAAAACCATCACGATCAATCCTTTGAACAGGCGGATGGGCAACTACCACTTTTGAAACCGCTGCAGAATCGTCTCTTGAATCGTCAGGCACCGATTGTGCTTGTTGAACCAATTCCATAAACGTATCAAATGAACCACTGCTCCCAACCAAACATTCTGGTTGATGCAAATGGATGGCTTCCGTCATCGAGGCTAGCGTCTCATTCAAATATGCAGAATACCGTTGCACACCTGCTTCTGTGAGCGGATCAGCTGGTTTTCCAAATTCAGCCAATCTTGAAACACCCGCATCAAAACTTCTTGCCCAGCGCTTTTCCCAATTGCCAGATTCACCTGGAGCCAGAATGATCAATTCCAAGCTTCCACCACCAATGTCCATGATCATCAAAGGCACGTCCACGTTGGAGACAGTCAATTGCACACCTGATTGAATCAATTCAGCTTCTTGATCTCCATCAATAATCTCAATGTCCCAACCCACTTTCGCCTTCGCCTTGGCCAAAAAATCAGATGAATTGCTCGCATCTCGGAGCGCGCTCGTCCCGAAAACACGCACCTCATCAACGTCATAATTTTGACTTGCTTCTTTAAGAATGCCGAGAGAATCCAATCCTTTGGCAAAGCGATCTGGCAAAATCGCCGCACTGGCAAATCCCCCTTTGCCCAAGAAAACCTGACAACGTAGTCGAAAAATTTCTACCCAATTCGCCGCAACCAAGTCAACAATCACCATGGTAAACGTATTGGTGCCACAATCGACGATGGCCACTCGCTTTTGTGATTCCGCAGTTCTCTCCATAGTCGGTTAAGCTAATGCTAGAAGTTCAATTGCGTTGCTTCAAACGCTTCCAAAACACCTTGAATGTCAACTTCTTTCCATGGCTTAAAATGCCGATTCGAAAAATCCTTGCTGATACCCGCAAGAGCAAATAAGCCGTTATTGCAACGCCACTAACGGACAACAACACCTCCCACCAAGCAACTCCCACGGGGATTCTCGTTAACATCATGATCGGCGCGGTTAGCGGAAAGTAAGAGCCATAGATTGCGAGATCACCTTCTGGATTTTCAATGGATGAGGCTGCTAGAATGTAAGCCAGGACAGGGGGTATCATGGCCGGAATCATCAAATACTGAGCATCCGATTCTTGATCAACGGAAGCGCCGATGGCCGCAAAAATGCAAGCGTACATGAAGTAACCTAGGGCAAAAAAAACAGCCGCAGCGACCACCATCACAGGCCAATTAACATCCAATAGAAAACTCAGCTGCGACTGATTTGCTATCCATGTTTCCAAATCCACCGAAACAGCAGAATCCGCGGAAGTCTTGAGCAACTCGTTCGCTTCCAACCACTGCCCTCCAACCACATAAACCAACCAACTCAGGCCAAACAAAAGCGCAAATTGAGTCAGTCCGACCAGACCTATGCCAATTATTTTGCCTGTCATCAACTGCAAGGGAG
>CAJQMI010000035.1 GCA_905479395.1 uncultured Flavobacteriales bacterium | reverse complement strand
CAATTCAAGTGCGTCACAACCGCTTCTTCGGGGTGGCTGTAACTGTGAAAGTCTGTGGCTCTTTTCATTTCAAGGATGACTTGGCTTTTTCGGCCATTCTCTTCGGGTGAATTGCACCCGAACATGACAAGAATGATCGCGGTAGCGATGGTGATGTGAAAATATTTCATGGGAGTGGGGGTCAATCAGCTTCGTGATTGTTGCGGTGTTTAATTTTTGCCAAGGATGCCGCGGCACGTGACAAGAGAACCAACGTGAGGCTTCCGAATGCGGTTTTGACCAACAATCCAGGCCCAAGTCTCAAGAGCGTGTCATAGACGGTTTCTTCAATGGGCACAATGGCGCGCTGCCAGAGCAATCCAAGGGCAAGGATGAGGAGTTGACTTGCAAAAAGAATCAATGTGGCGACGATCATGGTGCTGCGTGTGCGCATTTCCATGGCCCATCCGCTCAGCATCGCAGCGAGTGGAAATGCTAACAAGAACCCACCGGTGCTGCCTGTGAACCGTTCCCATCCAAATGTCCCGTAGGCAAAGACAGGAGCACCAAATCCACCTGCAATGAGGTAGATAATCACGGCTGCCGTTCCAGACTTCCACCCCAAAATGGCTGGAATCAGCACTACAAGAAGCGATTGCAATGTTATCGGCACGCCTTCGCTGGTGGTCCACATCAAGGGCGATAGCACCAGCAGTGATGCGAGTGCTGCAAAAAATGCGGCCGTGGAGGCCCAAGAAGGACCTGCTTTGAGTTGCTTTTCAAACATGGTTCAATTGCGTTGGTAGATTCGCTGCCATTGCTGGTCAAATGTCGCAGCATTGTTCTCGCGGTCGACATCTGCTGTCAGACGAGCTGCGTCCAATTCTACGGATACAATTGGGGAAGAGGTTGGGATTGAAAAGGAATACGTAGGATGCGTCCAAGGCCAGTCGGGCAGCAAAGTTTCATTCCTTGCCAGTTGCTTGTGTCCGCGCATCATGACCAAAGGGGCATGGAATGACTCGACATCGCCATTGGCATACGTAACGGTGATGTTTTGAGGCATTGGCATGGCACCAATACGCTCAAGTTCAATGGTGGCCGACGATTGACCTTCGTATACCGCATTGATTGCATAGTCAATCTGGTGGGTGGTGTTGATGAAATACTGGAAATACCAATCCAAGTCAAGTCCAGATGCGGCCTCCATGCATTGCTTCAATTCCAATGGTCCAGGGTGTTTGAAAGACCATTTTGCGAAGTAATCACGAAGCCCTTGATCCCTTGCATCTGTTCCCACTACCGCAGCGAGTTGGGCGAGGAGGACCTCTCCTTTGGAATACGCTGCTACGCCGTAGGCTCGGTTGGTCTGATAGTGATCGGCGTGCGTGATTAGAGGTTCTTCGTTGCCGCTCAATGCTTGACTGATGTAGCTGCTGTATGAAGAGCGATGAGGAACACCTGAGGTGATTGCTTCTGCAAAAAGATGACGCATGCAGAGTGTCGTCACATAGCTTGTCTTGCCTTCATCCATGAATTCATACAAGCTTTCATTGGTGGCGAGTACCGCCTGAAACCAGGAGTGGGCCATTTCATGGACCGTAACTCCGACCAAACTCCGTAAGCTTCGCTCACCTGTAATCAACGTGGCCATCGGATATTCCATGCCTCCGTCGCCTCCTTGGATAACGGAGTATTGCGGATAGGGGTATGGTCCTACGAGTTCATTGAGAAAAACCATGGCTTTTGCAGCATATTCAGGAAGTGCCGCCCAATTCGCATCATACTCTTCGTTGGCTTGGTGATAAAAGTTGAACGTCACATCACCGGTGCTTGAAGTGCTGTGAATGTAGTCCGGGTCGGCAGCCCACGCAAAGTCAATGACATTTTCGGCGATGAAATTCCAATTGCCCGAGTTACGCGACGACTCCATACTTTGCTGAAGCAATCCTGTGCCACCAATGAGGTAACCCTTTGGGGCATGAATGGTGACATCGTAGTCACCCCAAATGCCATGGTACTCGCGTCCGATGTAAGGTTCGGTATGCCATCCGTCATGGTTGTACTCGCAAACTTTTGGGAACCATTGGGTCATCGAGTATTCGATGCCTTCTTTGTTCATCCAACCACTGCGACGGATTTGCCGTGGCACTTGAGCGGACCAAGTCATTTCAAATGTTGTTCGCTTGCCCGCACGAATGGGCGAGTTTAGCTTCACCTCTAGGACCGTTCCGTCATGAACAAATTCGACTGCCTTTCCGTTGACTTTGAGCGATTCGACTTTGATCCAACCCCATTCTTCTTCTGGTAATTCGACGATGCGAGAGCCGACCCGTGAATCAGGATCGGAAATGTTGCGTGAGCGCACATCCATCATGCTTTCGGGTTGGAAAGCATTGAAGAAAAGATGGAAGAAGGCCCGGTCTAAATCGTCAGGGCTGTTGTTCTTCAATTTGGCAATCATTTGTCCTTGATACTGGTGCGACGCGGTATCCAGAGTGATGTCCATGGTGTAATCGATGGATTGCTGCCATCCTGGGTATTGCGCCGAAGCCGTTGCGACGGAAATGGCCATAAGAATGGTCAAAAATGTTGAACGATATGTCATAGTATGCAATTCAATAAATGAAAAAATTCGGATTCAGCTGCGACCAAATTAAGGCCTTTGGATTGGAGGGGCCGTCAACTTGCGCGTGTCAGGGGGGGATTGAAGCCTTGTTGGCATCACATTCTACCTCAGGATCAATGGCGTAGATCATCATCCGCTCAGCCGAGTTGATGGGATTTAGCCAAGAGAGGAGTCGGTCCCATTTGCCCGGGGCGACTTGCTCGATGTATTTGAGGCTAGAATAAGTTGATTTGTAGCGCTCAACTCCTTCACCGAGATGTTGGCTGCCTGAAAACACGATGTAATTCGGAAATGCCCGGGTCGGACTGTTGCACATCACCTTGCGATGATTGACTTCGTCCGTAGAAAGATCGCTGCTCCAATATTTTTCCCAAGAACCGCTGTAAAATTGAGGAGGCATTGCGGGCTTGTCCGTGTGCACGATCAGGAAATTGGTGAGGTCACCGCGATTGTACAAGGCAGTCATCGAATCCATTCGTGATTTTTTTGGCTGAACGCCACAGAAAATGCCTCCAATGATCAAGTTTGCAGCAATGAATAACAGCCCCAAATTCCGTTCCAGTTCCCGTCGCTTTTGCCAAAACTTGGAGCGTTCTCGAAATGCCATCCATCCAATGCTACCAGCCACAATGACAAAAGGAACCATGGGCAAAATGAACCGTTCTTGCTTGTTGGGGAAATAGCTATGAAAAATGAAAAAGACAAGTGGAGGCAAAACGAGCAATGTGTGCTTGCGCACAATGGCTCCCATTCCAAAGGCCCAAGCAAATGAAAAGGGTGGAATCAGCAAGCCTAAAATGACCCACACATACTGATGCCAGAAGCCCTGTGGATAGCCGCTAGAGTGCGTGTTGTTGTATTCGATGTAGGCGCGCAATTGCGCGAAAGGCTCGCCCCAAATCAGCACGTCCTGTATTTGCCCGAGGCTAAAAAACAGCAATGACGAACCTCCGAGAACGCAAATTTCCTTGGCGCTCTTGGATGGCTTTTGACCGGATTGGTAATTTGCCCATGCAATGGCAATCGCCCAACCTACTCCAAAGACACCCGCCTGGTAGCGCAGTGTGGTGGCCAATCCTAGGCCGATCCCAGCGATGAACCAAGTGCGTAAATTTCGATGATTTTCCGGCCTTTTGAGCACATCCCAAGTAGACCACATCAGCGGAGGCATGCAGACCACCTCCACAAGTTGCCGCACACCGAGATGAGGAAACCAAGCAAATCCAGCCAGTGCAAGCCCAGCCCAAATCCCACTTCTTCGACCACCTAGTTTTTCTGCTAGCTTGTACCCCAGTGCGACCATCAATAGACTGAATAGTCCGTGGATAAGGCGCACAATGAGCATCTGAGAAGTGGGAGCAACAATTCCAAGGGCTATCATGAGTCGGAAAAGGCCTGAGACCATTCCGGGATAAGCAAGATTGGCTTGATGAGGAATTGGATTTTCAATTCCGTTTGCCAGTTGAGTCCAAGGCATCCATGCGTTGTAATCTTCACCTTCAGCCCAAGAGGCAGCAGTCTCAATCACAAGGAAATGATCATCGTGCATGAGGTATCCTGGCGCATTGAGCGCCGCAGCCACCCTAAATATGAGCCCGATGAGTAGTATTCCTGCCAACGGATTTTGCCGAAACCATGCGGCGAATGCTTGCATGCGAATTAGCTTTTTGTTGCCTGTTGAGCCTTCAAGCCGAGCATGTTCAGACAAGCAACGGCCGCTTCAATGCCTTTGTTGCCATGCTTGCCTCCCGAACGGTCACGCGATTGTTCGATGTTGTCATCTGTCAACACACAAAAAATTGCAGGTTTACCGGAATCAAGACCAAGTTGCATCAAACCTTGTGTAACACCTTGACAGACATAGTCGAAGTGCGCCGTTTCTCCGCGAATGACAGCGCCAATGGCGATCACAGCGTCGCAGGGGTTGACACCTTCCAGCATCCATTTGGCTGCTAAAGGAAGTTCAAAAGCACCAGGCACGTGTGCTATGGGGCACTGATCACCTGTTAGTCCGGCTTCATTGAGCACTTGAATCGCTCCGTTTAGCAATCCAGTTGTAATCTCTTCGTTCCATTCAGAAACGACGATGCCCACGCGGAAGTGGGCACCGTTGGGCAGTGTTGCCCCGTCGTAATGACTTAAATTTTTACCAGTAGTGGCCATGCAATTGGCTTTGATTCAACAGACCAAATCAATTGCTAGCAATAGAAGCTGCCAAGGCAGTTGCTCCGTTCTTCTGCTGGCTTTTTGGGTAATTGCTCACAATGCGGTCAAGATGTGACTTTGCTGCAGCGTTGTTTCCCAGTTCAATTTCAACCAAAGCAGCTTTGTACAGGTACATCGGAGCTAAGACCGCCTCAGCAAGGCTTGAGCTTGCACCGGAGATAGCTTTGTCAAAAGCGGATTTCGCGGCATCATAATCTTCCATTTCAACTTGGCAGTCGCCAATGTTGCCTAAAGCAAGCGTTGCAATCACATCGTCGTTGACATCAGCTTGCTCGAAGGCAGCAATCGCATCTTCGAATGCTCCTGCGTCGCGGTGGACAATTCCCATGCGGTATGAAGCGCGAGCTCCAGCAGCAGTGCCGCTGTTGTCATTCATTACTTCTTCGAGGCCTGCAGCAAATCCATCACCATATGCAGCGAGGTCCACAGAATCCATTTCGAAATAGCTTTCAGCTTTCCAGCTGCTTTCCTCAGCTTGTGCTTCGGCTGGCGCAGTGATGAAACTTTGGTAGGCCAGGACGGCAACAATCAATGCCGCGACACCACCAATCCCGTAGGTCAAGGATGAACGGTTTTCGTCCACGAATTTCTCCGTTTTCGTGTATGCTTCACCTACGTTGAGTAGGGTATCGTCTTCGGGCTTTGTTTTTTTCGCCATGGGTATTTTGTTAGGTCGAATATTTTGTCGTGTAAGACCGAGCAAAAATAGTGAAATTCGCATCATGGTACTCGAACAACTTCACCTGCATCATTTTAAGAACCACATCGGCTCTGATTTGGTCTTTGGATCACAGGTCAATTGCTTGCTAGGAGACAACGGGAGTGGGAAAACAAACGTTTTGGACGCTGTCCATTATTTGTGCCACACCAAGAGCTATTTCAACCCGATTGACGGCCAAAACATCGCGCATGGTGAAGATCAAATGCTCGTTCAGGGGCAGTTTTTGAGACATGAGCAGCAGGAAAAAGTCAGTTGTGCCATTGCTCGAGGTGTGAAAAAGGTCTTTCGCTGGAATGAAAAAGCGTACGATCGATTGGCAGATCATGTGGGGCGTTTTCCAGCTGTCATGATAGCACCGGACGACGCTGCGTTGATTCACGAGGGCAGCGAAATGCGTCGGAAGTGGTTGGATTCCGTCATTTCTCAATCAGATCGGGGTTATTTAAAAAACATTATGTCTTACAACAAGGCATTGAATCAACGCAATGCGTTGCTCCGCTACTTCGCTGAAAACCGCACTTGGGACGAAGAGTCACTGGCGCTTTGGGATGCTCAAATCATCCCGCTAGCTGTCGCCATTCGCGCGCGCCGAAAGGTGTTTGTTTCCGGATACACTCCCGTTTTTCAAGCTGTTCATTCGGAGCTCACACAAGGAGCAGAGTCGGTAGATTTGGTTTACCGATCTGACGTTGGAGACTCCGAAGAAGCCTTTGCGGAGCAATTACTGAATGCACGAGAAGACGATCGTCGCTTGCGTCGAAGCACCTGTGGAACACACAAAGACGATGTGCTTTTTCAACTGGGTGAACATTTGCTCAAAAGATTCGGCTCTCAGGGTCAGCAAAAATCGTTTTTAATAGCACTTCGACTTTCACAACTAGAGCACATTGAGTCCGCGACAGGGGTGAAGCCTATTTTGCTTTTGGACGATATTTTTGATAAAATTGATGATAAACGTGTCAAGTCGCTGATGCGCCGGGTCACCAGTGGATCATTTGGTCAGGTATTTATAACAGATACTGATGTCGATCGCATTCCGAGTATGTTCAAAGAAACAGGTGCAGATGTGAAAGTCTATTTGGTAAATAAAGGCGAGGTTAAGGAAGCGGGTAAAAGCGTAAATTCGGATCATGAAACGGAATGAACCGAAACCGCTCAAAGCGGCCATTGATCAATTTGTGAAGGCCTATCGCATGCAGAGCAGGCTCGATGAAGTGGATACAGTGAATGCTTGGAATGCGTGCTTTGGACAAATGGTACAACGGCAGACCCGTTCCATCCGGCTTCAGTCTGAGGGGAAGCTGTGGGTGAAGCTGAACAGCGGTCCGCTCAAAGAAGAGCTGATGATGAGCAAGGGCCAAATTGTGAGCCGATTGAACGAACACCTCGGACGCAAAATCATCGCAGAGGTCATCATCCAATGAATTCGATGCCACTTGTGATAGCTTCTGTTGCCCTCAATGGCCACCTCGAATCCTTTTCTCACTTCGGAAAGCAACTTATTGCCTAAATTATTTGTTGACATGGGGATGCGTAAGGTGAAGTTCTTGTTTGGATTGATGGCAACTGCAGGAGGATTGCTTCTGATGGGTGCGGTGCTGCGGCCAAACCACATGCATTCAGAAGGACAACCATACCACTCCAAAACTTTCCGCATGGTGTATGACGGATTGCCTGACACCACCAATAGCCTCTTCACGGGTAGCGGAAAATGCGCAGGTTGCCATGGAAAAGACCCCAATCATTTCGCGAGCATAGCGGGACAATCGGTGCCACTTGTTCCAATGCCAGATGGATGGGACGTCAACGTGACCGACGATTGGCGCAGTTCGCTCATGGCCAATTCTG
The DNA here is from genome assembly GCA_905479395.1 of uncultured Flavobacteriales bacterium. Lineage (GTDB taxonomy): Bacteria > Bacteroidota > Bacteroidia > Flavobacteriales_D > Sanyastnellaceae > UA16. The sequence continues at coordinate 1,184 of CAJQMI010000035.1, read as the reverse complement.
CCAAAGATCCGTTTTGGCGCGCCAAAGTGAAGCACGAAGTGTTGGTGAACCCATCGCATCAATTGGACCTTGAGGACAAATGCACATCCTGCCATGCTCCTTTGGGTCATTTTGCTGCGCATCATGACGGCGAGCCACATTATACAATGGCTGCTTTGCTTCAAGACAGCCTTGCCATGGATGGCGTGAGTTGTTTGGCTTGTCACCAGCAATCCATGGATGCAGGAAATACGTTTAGCGGAGAATTGACATTTGATGACAGCATGGCATACGGACCGTATGGCGCGGGAAAAGACGAAATGCCATTGTATGATTTACCCATGGTTACTTACGCGGGTTACACGCCAGCTTATGGCAGTCACATTGCCAGTGGTGAAATTTGTGCGGGTTGTCATTCGCTTGTTACACAGACGACAGATTTAGATGGCAATTACACGGGAGCAGATTATGTGGAGCAGGCGACCTATCACGAATGGTTGAATTCTGCGTATGCGGACGATGGCGAAGATCCTCAAACGTGCAATGCATGTCATTTGCCCCGGATTGACGAGCCGGTTGTAATCAGTTCGGGATACGTCTTCTTGGAGCCAAGAACTCCCTATGGTTTGCATTACATGGTGGGAGGCAATGCACAGATGCTTGAAATTATGCGGGACAATGTAGATGCTTTGGGTCTTTCTGCGACCGAAGATCAATTCGACAGCACATTGCTTCAGACGCGGAAAATGCTGCGCGAACAGACATTGGACATTGAAATTCTTTCGAGTGATTGGGTTGCAACGTCTGGGGGGTATATGGAATTGAAGCTCACCAACAAAGCAGGGCACAAGTTCCCGTCAGGCTATCCAGCGCGGAGGGCTTGGGTGGAGGTAAAAGCTCGTGTTGGAGATGAAACCATTTGGCACAGTGGTGCTTGGTCAACAGACAACGGATCAATCATCGGATTGGACGAGGCTGGATTGAGCACCTATGAACCGCACTACAATGTGATCACGGAGGAGTCACAGGTACAGATTTACGAATTGGTTGCAGCTGACGTCTCAGGATCACCCACCAATTTGTTGGAGCGCGCAGCATTCTCACTGAAAGATAATCGGTTGACACCCAAAGGCTTCAGCTATGATCATGCGGTGTACGATACGACCCGGGTCGAGGGCTTGGCCTTCGAGGACGAAAGTTTTGAT
>CAJQMI010000034.1 GCA_905479395.1 uncultured Flavobacteriales bacterium | reverse complement strand
ATTGCAAGATCTGGATCTTGCAATGTGCCCGATACGATTTCGGAAGCGGAAGCAGACATGCCGTCAATCAACACGGCTACCGGTAGATCTGCCAACAAGGCGTCGCCCATAGTGCTGTAGCTTTTTTCCCATTCTTTTGTTTTTCCACGCGTGCTCACGACCTCTTCTCCTTTGCCAATGAACAGGTTGACAATGCTAATGGATTCTTGCAATAAGCCGCCACCATTGCCTCGCAAGTCAAGCACCAACTGCTTCATTCCGACACTGTCTCTCAGGTATCGAATGGCTTGACGCAATTCAAACGACGAGCCTCTGGTGAAAGCGGAGAGTGCTACATAGCCCGTGCTATCCTGGACCACCGCACGGTATGGCACGGCAGGAAGTTTGATTTTGGCACGTGTGAGGGTAACGGTTTCGGGGGTGCTGGATGCGTTGGGGATGAAGCGAACGACCACTTCTGTGCCACTTGCCCCCTGCAGCATTTCAGGAATAAGATCTCCGTCTACTTCGGATAATTTCACGCCATCGACTTCGGTCAACTCATCCCCAATTTTGATTCCCGCCCCTGCAGCAGGAAAGTCAGGTAGGACATCTACAAAAAGGTGACGATCGCCCATCATTTGGATGCTGGCTCCGATGCCACCATATTCCCCAGTGCTCATGAAACGCAGGTCCTCGACGCGGGATTCCGGATAGTAAATGGTATAAGGATCCAAGCTCGAAACCATAGCGTCAATCCCCGTCTCCATCAATGCTCCGGGTTGAATTTCATCGACGTAAAAAATGTTCAATTCACGGAACAGTGCATTCATGATTTCCAATTGCTTTGACAATTCGAAATAATTTTCTCTGATCGGAATTGCCGCGATGAAAATGCCCAATACGGGCAGCAACCAAAGCTTGGATTTCCTCTTTTTATTGAGCGATGATTCCGGACTAGCGGAGTGGGAGCGTTTCTCGTTCTTCACGTGTTCAGTCTTGGTCTGGTTTGGTAGGGAGCATTTTATGGACAAGTGAGGCAATGGTCAGGCGCACTGTTTCATAATCTGGCATCGCGTTCCCCACAAAGATGAAAACGATTGCGCGTTGTTTTTCGTCTGCAATCAATCGATTTTCCAATGCGGGCTTTTCAAGTCGCCAAGCTTCCCGCATGAGTCGTTTGATTCGATTGCGATCAACCGCGCGCTTGAATTTCCTTTTGCTAACTGTGACCATGACTTGAGCAGCCACAGGCTCTCTCAGCGGCGTATCAAGGAATCTCACAATGATTGGAGACGCCTTAATTTTAAGTCCTGTTGCAAAAACGAGTTCTGAAGTTTTTTTGGACTTCAGTCGCTGATTTAGGGGGAAGGAAAAGGAGCCTGACTCGGACAAGGGCAGTTTATTTGCCCTGAATGTAATGCTCAATGGCCATAGTCATCGAGGGGGCTTTAGGAGTTGGGGCAGAAATGTCTACCCTCAAATTGGCTTCGGCCGCTGCTTTGGCAGTGGTTGGTCCGAAGGTTGCGATGCGTGTTTCTCCCTGTTCAAACTTTGGGAAGTTTTTGAACAGGCTCTCTATTCCGCTGGGGCTGTAGAAAACCAACATGTCGTATTTGACATCGCTCAGATCACTGAGGTCAGAACAGACTGTCCGGTACATTGTGGCCCGGGTGTAATTGATTTTACCTTCCTCTAAGAACTTCGGTATGGAGGGCTTCATCAAGTCGCTACAGGGAAGCAAAAACTTCTCATTCTTGTGCTTTTTGATCAGCTCCATCAAATCTCCAAAACTTTGCTTGCCGAAGAAAATTTTGCGCTTTCGGTAGACAACATATTTCTGCAAATAGTAAGCGGAAGCTTCACTGATGCAAAAATATTTCATGGTGTCAGGCACTTCAAAACGGAGTTCTTCGGCCAAACGAAAGAAGTGGTCAATCGCGTTGCGGCTGGTGACGATTAGAGCCGTATGTTCTGAAAAATCAATCCTCTGTTGCCTGAATTCTTGGCTTTCAATGCCTTCTACATGAATGAAGGGGCGAAAATCAATGGTGAGTTTTTGCCTCTCAGCCAAGTCGAAATACGGTGATTTCTCCGTTGTCGGCTTGGGTTGTGATATCAGGATGGTCTTGACTGTTTGAGCCATATTCAAGGGGTTCCATGCTTAATCCATTGAACTTAAAATTGCTTGAAAAGCAGATAAGTAGGTCCAATTTCGAAGGTGCAAAGATACACAATTCCCCACCCAAATGGAAGCCGGTTATGCACGACTGATTGAAGCTGTCGAAACCATTTTAGAATCAACCACCCCCACCACGTCCAAACGACTTGATTCCAGAGGATACTCCGGCTTTCGAATTGTATGTTTTCCCCCAGATGAAAAATGCACAGTGCAATTAAAATCCAGAGCAGCCACGTTCTCATATGTCGATCTACTTCCAGGCCCCGAGCTGTTGCATCAGGGGTCAGTGTAATCCAACCTCCGAGCAATGCTGATAGGGCTCTTGTTGAGAGCGCTCCAACACCAAGCAGTGCCCCGAATCCCATTCCAGACCAGAGATTGTTCAGGGATGGTCCCGCATGGTCCAGCGACCAAGCGCTGCCAAGAATGCACCAAGCAATAACACCGAGGGCATGGCTGGTGAGCGTTCCGCCCGTTCGCGCCGATTCGTCTGCCAATCGCTGCCAAACGCGCTTGATGTTGTAAGCAGTCCACATCGTCAAACTCCACTCTCGCTCAAATCGAATCCTGAGCATAACGGTTGCTCCCAACCCCAAACCAACAGAGATTAGGATTGCAGCCAAAAGGTCATAAGATGCATGTGGTATGGGCTGTCCCTCGAACATGACGCGAAGATTCAAAATTTTATGATTGCTGGGACTTCAACGCCATGGCATTATGTGCACCGGGTGAAAAAACGTGCGTCGAATCCCTGTTTCGTGGTGAATGAAGTGGCCAACCACCCAGTAGGTTCCGGGTGGAGGGACTCTTCCCTGCACAAATCCGTCCCAAGCCACCTCTTG
>CAJQMI010000033.1 GCA_905479395.1 uncultured Flavobacteriales bacterium | reverse complement strand
CTGAAATTGGCAGGCAAACGAAGCGTGCGTTTAACCGAAGAATGCTGTTGATTGGTTGTGCGGCTTCCGCATCGTTGGCAGCACTATTCAAGGCGCCGGTGGCTGCGATCATCTTTGCTGTTGAGGTAATTATGATCGACCTCACTGCAGCTAGCCTGGTGCCATTGCTTCTCGCTTCATTGGCGGGTTTGATCACGGCTAGCCTGTTTCAAGGACAAAATGATATATTGACCATTTCGAATTTGGCAGAATTTGAGTTGAAGACACTCCCGTGGTATCTGTTGCTTGGAACCGCCTGCGGAGTGGGTTCTGTGTTTTTTTCCAAACTTTATCTTGGAGCGAGTCAGGCAATCACTCGATTGCCTTCGCACCGCCTCCGCATTTGGGTTGCAGGGATTGGCATAGGAGCAGCCCTTTTGCTTTTTCCTTCACTTTATGGTGAAGGTTACCAGATTGTGAATGCGCTTTTTGACGGGCAAGTCGAGATGCTGGCCTCGGGGATGCAACTTCAGAGTTTGGAGTTGAATGGATGGATGTTGATCGGATTTCTGATGCTGGCTTGGGTTCTCAAGCCGGTCCTTACGGGTATGACTCTGGGAGCAGGGGGAGTGGCAGGAGTATTTGCGCCTGCAATTTTTTGCGGCGCTCTTCTCGGACATCAATTTGCGATTGTAACAGAATGGCTGAGTAGTTCGATTGCGCTGCCCATGGGGCACGCTGTTTTGGCGGGTCTTGCTGGCATGTTGGCTGGTGTTTTGCATGCTCCGCTGACAGCAATTTTACTCACGGCAGAGGTGAGTGGCGGGTACGCTCTGTTTGTGCCGGTTATGTTGACTTCAGCGATCAGTTTCCGAATTTCCAAGCGCTGGATGAAACACACGGTTTACACCCGGGAACTGGCTGAACGTGGCGAGTTGCTTACGCATGACAAAGACCAGACGATTTTAACGCTCATGAATCTCATGGATCAAGTTGAAAGCGACCACGAAGTGGTGAATCCGCACTGGACACTGGGTCAATTGATTCCGATCATTGAGCGAAGCCGCCATGATGTTTTCCCTGTTTTGGATCGCGACGGTCACCTCCTTGGACTGGTCGAACTTCAGGAGATTCGAGAAGTGATGTTTGATCGAGAATTGTACGATACCATGCGTGTACACGAGATGATGAATATCCCCGTGGCCTCCATTGATGCTAGCATGCGCATGGATAAAGTCATGGCTATCTTTGAGAGAACTGGCGCATGGCGACTCCCCGTTTTATCAGGAGACGAGTTCAAAGGGTTCGTATCGCGAACGAATTTATTGTCAAACTATCGAAATTGGCTCAAGGCATCGAGCATCGAGTAGGCCTCAGCTCGCGAGGAATTCGAGGGTAACATTTTTAAACTCCTCCGGATGCGAGGCATGCAGCCAATGACCAGCCTCATCAATGCAATGCGCATCCAACTGCATGCATGCACGGTCAAAGGCGTCCAAAGCTGCGGGATCTATATAGTTTGATTTTCCGCCATAAATGACCAACGTGGGCAGGGTGTTAATTTCGAGGGGGACAGATTCCACAACATCATTCAAAGCACGTTCGAGCACATCAATGTTTGGTCGCCAAACAAAGCCACCTTCTTTGAGTCGTCTTGCATTCTTCATCAAAAAAGCTACGACACCCGTATCTTTAAGTTGCTGCTGGAGGTGCTCTTGAATCGCATGGCGATCGGTTGCCGTTTCCAGAGGAGCAGATTGGACCGCGTCAAAAATAGATTGATGATGCGGGGAATATGCATGCGATGCGATATCGGCCACAATGAGTTTGTCGATGCGCTCAGGGAATAGGTGCGCAAACATAAGAGCGGTCTTTCCTCCCATACTATGGCCAATGATGGATGCTGTTTGCAGGTTGTTTTCTTCGAAATACAGGTGCAAATCCAAAGCCATTGACTCATAAGTGTGGTCTTCATGATGCGGACTGCGTCCGTGATTTCGCTGGTCGATGAGGTGCACAGAATGGGTATTGGCATAAACCTTCCCCAAGGTTTGCCAGTTGTCAGAAGTGCCCAAGAGCCCATGTAGAATCACCAAATTTGGTGCGTCGGTCTGCCCCATTTTCCGGGCATGCAATGCAAGTACCTGGGTCATTTTCCGGAGAAGGATGATGATTTTAAACACATCAGGTAGGACTTCACGGTTTCTTCGAGTCCCCGATACAGCGCATCTGAAATCAATGCGTGGCCGATGCTGACCTCCGCGAGATAGGGCACATTTTCGGCGAAATGCTTGAGGTTGCGCAGGTCCAAGTCGTGACCAGCATTTACTTGCATGCCGCAATTGTGTGCGAAAGCTGCGGCTCGAGCAAATGGGATGACTGAATCTGCATCGCCGCGAGCGAATCCTTGGGCGTAGGGTTCCGTGTACAACTCAATTCTGTTCGACCCAATTTTAGCCGCCGCTTCGATTTGAGCTTGGTCGGTCGAAGTGAATAAGCTCACCCGAATTCCCGCAGCTCCAAATGTGTCTATGGCATTTTTGAGAAGAGCGCTTTCCGCTAAAACGTTCCATCCAGCATTGGAGGTGAGCACATCGGGTCCATCTGGAACGAGGGTCACTTGTTCGGGGTTTACCTCCAAAACGAGTCGTAAAAACGCGTCTGACGGATAGCCTTCAATGTTGAATTCCGTGTGAATTGCGGGCTTTAAATCCCGCACGTCGGCGTATCGAATGTGTCTTTCGTCAGGGCGCGGATGAACCGTAATCCCTTGTGCGCCAAAGGATTGAATTCTTTTCGCAGCCTCGACTACATCCGGCGCATTGCCGCCGCGAGCGTTGCGCAGCGTAGCAATTTTATTGACGTTGACGCTGAGTCGTGTCATACGTACCTTTAGATTCCAACACCTCCGGTGCATTCCATCGGTGGATAGATGCAAAATTACACCATGTATGCAGAGCGCATAATGAATTTAAATCTTCCATTTGTGCGGCCCGAAGACTCGGCTGCGCAAGTGCTGGGATTGATGGACGATTACAAGGTCCGACATCTTCCTTTGGTCAACGGCGAAGAATTTCAGGGCCTTGTCTACGAAGAGGACCTGATGGAAATCGACAGTCAAACTCCGATGGCAACTCTACAGGCCCGCCCGGTATCGATTTCTCCGCAATGCCATTTGTATGACTTGGTCGCTCAATGGGTGAATGCTGAGGTGGATGCGATGCCGGTCGTGCACGAGGGCAAATACGCCGGAACCGTTGATGCCCCCTCCATTCTCCGTTTTTTGGCTGAGCAAACGCACTGGGCTAGAAAAGGAGCCGTGATTGTTTTGGAGGTTGCCGAACGGGACTTGTCGATCTCAGAAATTGCCCGTTTGGTGGAAGGCAATGGGACAAAAATCATTGCATGTTCGACGTCCCAAGCGAGTGACTCAAGCAATGTGGTGGTTACGCTGAAGTTGCATTCTGAAGATGTGCAACCGGTAATCGCAACGTTTCAGAGGCATGCTTACACCATCCAAACCTTCCTGCATGCACCAGAGGTGGAAGAGGAGATGAGGGAACGATATGATGCATTTATGCGTTTTTTGAATCAGTAAATCATGAAAATTGCAGTTCACGGTAGAGCGTTTTCTCCTGAATTTGATGACGCCATCAAACAGATTCTGAAGCGCATCAAGGCATTGGACGATAGACCAATGCTGGAGTTTCACTTCAAGCGTTTTTTGGATGAACGCATGTCCCTGACGCGTGATTGGCAATCTTTCGATGAACCTCATCAGGTGGAAGGATTTGATTTGCTCATCGCCGTTGGAGGCGATGGAACTGTCTTGGAAGCGGCGACGCTAGTGCGCGACACAGAAATCCCCGTGCTTGGCGTGAACACAGGTCGATTGGGTTTCTTGAGCAACGTGGGCATCGATGAAATCGATTTGGCCATGGATGCCGTTGCTGCTGGGAAAGTTTGGTACGAAAAGCGGTTGTTGCTCAAAATTGAGGTGGATGGGATGGAATTTGGTGAATTCCCCTATGCACTGAATGAAGTTGCGATCATGAAACGAGACACTTCGAGCATGGTGGCAGTTGAGGTGGAACGTGATGACTCGTTTGTCAACAATTATTGGGCAGACGGACTCATCGTTTCAACTCCCACCGGTTCTACAGCGTATTCTTTGAGCGCTGGAGGACCCATTGTTATGCCGGGTTCGGAAGTTCTATGCATCAATCCGGTGGCTCCGCACAATCTCAATAACAGACCCCTCGTGATACCAGCACATGGCGAATTGCAAATGACTGCAGAAGGCCGGGAGAACCAGTTTTTGCTGAGTTTGGATTCGCGAATGTTCATCTTGGATGGCGGACGCAAAGTGCGCGTCACCCCAGCTCCTTTCCGTTTTGTTCTGATGAATTTGGAGCACCAAGAGTTTTTCAGCACGGTTCGCGCCAAAATGCACTGGGGCATTGACCCAAGAGATCGCTGATTTTCGTGAATAACATCCCATGTTTGTTGGCCGTTTTTTGCATTTGATTCAGGCAATTCAGCGTATTTTCGTGCGTTAAGATTCATGAGAGTTAGATGACTCAATTGCACGTGTTTTTGATACAAGTACATATTTCCCGATTTGCCTTCCGAATCTTGCTGCTCTCAGCAGGCGTCATATTGGCGGTTGATGGCCTGCAAGCGCAGCGCCAGTTTGATCAATCAAAGGAGATTGGCTTGGCATTTGGCACAGCCTATTACTTGGGAGATCTCAATGAAGGCAAGCACTTGAAAGGGCGCATGACGCCTAGTTTTGGAGGTTTTTACCGGCACAACTTTTCACAGCGCATATCCCTGCGGGTCAATTATTTCAAAGGCCGCGTAGAAGCTTGGGATGCGGATAGTCCCGACCCATGGCGTCAGAATCGCAACCTGCATTTTCGGAATGACATCAGCGAGTTGAGCGCTTGGGTAGAAATCAATTACCTCGACCACCGCTTGGGAGATCCAGGCGACCGATTCACAGCGTTTCTTTTCACAGGTATTGCCGCTTATAACCACATGCCTGAAGCGTCCATTGACGGACAGTGGGTCCCGCTCCAGCCGCTTGGAACGGAAGGCCAGGGGACGTCTTGGGGTGAAGCGTATGGCGTCGAGCCGTATGCGACTTCAGGGGTTTCGATTCCCATCGGTTTTGGGTTCAAATCGAACATTGGCGCCTTTACGGCCATCACGTTTGACTGGGGAGTTCGGAAAACGTGGTCGGACCATTTGGATGACGTGAGTGGGCTTTACGCTGACCGGGGTGTCTTGCTACAAGAGCGCGGTGAAATGACCGTGGCTTTGGCAGATCAAAGTTTGGTGCAGGAGGGAGAAATCCTCAATCAAGGAGGGCTGCAGCGTGGCGACAGTTCAAGGGATGACTTTTATGCGTTCATTTCGGCTTCCATCAGTTTTCGAATCAGTAAAAAACCTACCACATGTTGGTCGGAGATCTAATGAACACGAAACAACGAGAGGTTTGTGAAAGCCAAGGTTTGGATCCTAATAGGATTCCCAGCCATGTTGCGATCATTATGGATGGAAATGGAAGATGGGCCGAAGAACGCGGGGAGTCGCGCGTTTTTGGTCACATGCATGGTGTTGATGCTGTTCGTTCTTCAGTGCAAGCAGCGATGGAATTGGGAGTGCGACACCTCACGCTGTATGCTTTTAGCACAGAAAATTGGAGCCGTCCAAAGGAGGAAGTTGAGGCCTTGATGAATTTGCTGGTGGACACACTGGTAAAGGAAATGAATGAACTCGGAAATAAGGGGGTGCGATTGCGCACAATTGGTGACGTCGGTGCACTGCCCAAAAATTGTCAGGCACAGCTTGATGAAGCAGAAGCAAGCACAGAGAGCAATGAATCCCTCGATTTGATTTTGGCTTTGAGCTACAGTTCAAAATGGGAAATGGTTCAAGCCATCAAAAAGATAATTGATTCGGGGGTGAGCTCTGCGGATATCTCTGCAGAAACTGTTAGTGAATACTTGTCGACCAGAGGGATTCCAGACCCTGAATTGATGATTCGAACGAGCGGCGAGCACCGCATTTCGAATTTTTTGCTCTGGCAACTGGCATATGCGGAGTTCCATTTCACATCAACTCTGTGGCCAGATTTTGGCAAGGAAAATTTCTTCAATGCGATCCGTGATTTTCAAAACCGGGAGCGCAGATTTGGAGGATTATTAGACACCAACCACAACGTAACGGTGCAATGAGAAATTTTGAAACGAATATGAAGGGATTTCGATTTGCAGCCATGGTCTTGGTGAGCCTCGTGGCGGGGTCCAATGGATTCGCCCAAGGGGCACTTACCACGGAGACTTCCGAGACATACACACTCGGAGGAGTAACGATAATTGGAGCTGAATACACGGATCAACAAGCGGTGAAGCTTTTTAGTGCGCTTCAAATCGGACAGGAATTGACCATCCCAGGAGAAGAGATTACCCGTGCCATCCGAAATCTTTGGGCTCAAGAACTGTTCTCTGATATCGCGGTCGAACTTGCAGAAGTTCGAGACAGCCGGGCATACCTGGTCATTCGTGTGGATGAACTGCCCCGTTTGACCCGGTACAACTTCGAAGGTGTTAGCCGATCTGAACAGGAAACGCTCAAAGGGAAAATTGAATTATTGACGGGACGTGTGGTGAACAAAAATGTCATCAAAACAGCGAAGAAGCGGTTGGATGATTACTATTATGAAAAGGGGTTTTGGGATGCTCGTGTAGACATTGTTCAAGCGAATGACACCGCTTTTGAGAATGGTGCGCGGCTAAAAATCTCCATCGACAAGGGCGTCAAGGTCAAAGTTGGTGAAATCGTTCTTGCTGGGACGGGAAGAATCGAGGAGAAAAAAGTGCTTCGTGCCATGAAGGACTTGAAAAGCAAGAAGTGGTACCGTGTGTTCAAGTCTAGTAAATTCGTGGAAGCCAATGTCGCCTCGGCAAAGGCAAGTATTTCTGCACTTTACAATGCGGACGGATACCGCAATGCTCGGGTGATTTCGGATTCGATTTACCGCTTGGACGATGGCAATGTGGGCATCGCCTTCAACATCAATGAAGGAAATCAATTTTACTTTGGAGACGTTTCATTTTCGGGCAATTCCAAATACCGAAGCACACAATTGGATTCTATTCTTGGGATTCGACGCGGAGATACCTACAGCTTAGAACGGCTGGAAACCCGCGTTTTCATGGATCCAAAAGGAATGGATTTGAGCTCATTGTACCAGGACGATGGTTACCTCACATTCCAGGCCATGCCAATGGAGACACGCATCGAAAACGATACGATTGACATCGAAGTGAGGATGATGGAAGGCAAGCAGTTCCGCATCGGAAGAATTTTGGTCAAAGGCAATACCAAAACGAATGATCACGTGATTTATCGAGAGATACGAACGCGTCCAGGAGATTTGTTTTCAAGGACCGACATCATCCGAACGCAGCGAGAATTGGCCCAGTTGAATTATTTCAATCAAGAAGCATTTGGAATCAACCCCATCCAACATCCTGAGGATGGCACGGTGGATATTGAATATGCGGTTGAAGAAAAGCCATCGGATCAAATTGAGCTTTCCGGGGGTTGGGGCGGAGGCCGTGTCGTAGGGACCTTGGGCGTGAGCTTTACCAATTTCAGTGCGAGGAACATGTTCAAAAAGGGCGCATGGAAGCCAATTCCCACGGGCGATGGGCAACGTGTTTCTGTGCGAGCGCAGTCCAATGGTCTGTTCTTCCAGAGTTACAATTTTAGTTTTATGGAGCCTTGGTTGGGAGGAAAGAAGCCCAACGCACTGAGCTTCAATGTGTGGCGTTCTGTGCAGTCCAATGGCCAGCCAAAACGTATCGATGGCGTGCTCAATGACTTGCGACAATCTTTGCAAATCACCGGTGTACAGGTGGGATTTGGCCAACGATGGAAGAAACCAGATGACTGGTTCACCATGAATGTGGCCTTGAGCTACCAACACTTTCAGCTGAATGATTACGGCGTCTTCTTCAGTTTCTCTGATGGTACAGCCAACAACTTAGCAGCCAACTTTACATTGGCTCGTAACTCTGTTTCTGATCCGATTTATCCGGTTTGGGGCTCAAACATTTCACTCTCAGTGAAGGCCACGCCTCCGTTCAGCACATTTAGAGGGGAAGATGATGATTACTATGCTGATCTGTCAGATCAAGATCGATTCCGATGGGTTGAATACCACAAGTGGAAGGTAAAAGCGGAGTGGTACACGCCATTGACTCAGTCCGCAGGTGAAAACCCCCGAACTTTGGTGTTGCGCACCCATGCAGGAATTGGACTCATTGGCCAGTATAACCGTTCAGTCGGTCTTTCTCCTTTTGAGCGATTTTACTTGGGCGGTGTCTTCCTCAGTGGTTATGTCTTAGATGGAAGAGAGATTGTGAATTTGCGTGGTTTCGATGACTTGTCATTGACCATGCCCGATCAGAACACGGGAGCACCGGTCATCGCGAAATATGGTGCTGAACTCCGATATCCCCTTTCTACCAATCCAAGTGCAACGATTTATATGCTTGCCTTCTTGGATGCCGGAAAAACATGGGCTGATGCCCGAGAATTCAATCCTTTCGAAGTTTATCGATCAGCAGGTGTGGGGATGAGAATCTTCCTTCCTATGTTTGGTTTGCTTGGTTTGGATTATGGGTGGAGATTGGATGATATCCCAACGCAGCCCAACATGTCACGGGGGCAATTCCACTTTAGTATTGGAATGAATACCGGTGAATTATAACGAACAATCGACTTGAAAAGGATGAAAAATATTCTCATTGCCACTTTGGTCCTACTCGGTGGAATTTCCACTTCCAATGCTCAGAAATTTGCTTACGTGGACACGGATTATGTTCTGCTGCACCTGCAGGAATATGCTAATGCGCAGACGGAGCTGAATCAAATGGCCATTGATTGGCAAGTTGAAATCGAGACCAAGATTCAATCCATCGAGCGCTTGGAATTGGCATACCGTGCAGAGCGTGTGTTGTTGACCGCAGAGATGCGCGCCAAGCGAGAAGAAGAAATCAGCACGAAGCGATTGGAAGCGCGCGATTTACAGAAATCGAAATTCGGTGTAGAAGGCGAGTTGTTTCAGAAGCGTCAAGAGCTCATTCAACCCGTTCAAGATCAGGTGTTTGAAGAGCTAAAGGGCATTGCAAGTGGAAGCGGCTATATGGTTGTTTTCGATAAAAGCAATCAGAGCAACATGCTTTACACCAACCCGAAGTATGACATTTCGGACCGTTTGATCAAAGCCTTGGGATATGTTCCTGGCGAAACTTTGGAGCCTGAAACGAAGGAAGGGGACGAAGGTAAATCCATCCAGGATCGGGCAAAAGACGCAATGGACAAGGGAAAGAATACAGCGACAGATCGAATGCGCGGCGCAGCAAATGGAATGCGCGGAGGGAATACCGTCAATAGCAAAAGCAAGAATTAATAGCAGTTTGCCGATTCTACGGCACATCAATAAAAGAACAAAATCAACGACAATATGAAGCAAGTATTAATGGTCATCGGAATGGTGACCGCCATCTCATTTTCAGGGTTAGCGCAAAAATTTGGACACATTGATTCGCAAGAGATCTTGCTCAGTATGCCCGAACGCACTGATGCTCAAACCACCATTGAGGCTCGTGCTGCCGAGTACGAAGCAGAGATTGCTCGCATGCAGCAGGATTTGCAAACCAAATTCGCAGAGTACCAAGCAAAAGGTGAAACATGGCCAGATGCCATTCGCCAACAAAAGGAGCGGGAGTTGCAGTCTTTGGATCAGGGCATGCAGGAATTCGGCGCAACGGTTCAGAATGAATTGGCTCAATTGGAGCAGCAATTGTTGATGCCAATGATTGAACGTGTGCAAGAAGCCATCAATGAAGTCGGATCTGAAAATGGATACACGTACATCTTTGATACGAGTTCTGGTGCCACTGTTTACACAGGAGGCGAAGACGTAGGAGGATTGGTACGTGCGAAATTGAGCATGTAATAGCCTCGCATGCCACAGGCCATGCGACCCATTGGTATTTTTGATTCTGGAATTGGCGGATTGACGGTCGCTCGCGCGATTTCTCAACGATTTCCGAGTCATCCTTTGATCTACTTCGGAGATACGGCTCACCTTCCTTACGGTGAGAAAAGTCCGGAACTGATTCGTCGGTATGCATCTCGCATTACCCGTGAGTTGGTCGATATGGATTGTGTCGCTATAGTTGTGGCTTGCAATTCTGCGTCGAGCAATGCTCTGGAGGAAGTTCGGGAAGTCGCCGGTAAGGCAGTCCCCGTAATCGATGTCATTCATCCCGTTGTGCAGTCCGTAGCCATTCAATTTCCGGGCGAATCGATAGGTGTTATTGGAACCCGGGCGACCATTGATTCGGGTTGGTATCAGCGATTGCTCGAGGAAAGGGGTTGCGGGGTTAAGGCCAAGGCAACACCCCTTTTGGCTTCAGCCATTGAGGAGGGCTTTCACGAAGGGAAGGTTTCTTCTGCGCTCATCGAAGCGTATTTAGCCGATGGATTCTTGTCTGGAATAAAAGCGCTTGTTTTGGGCTGCACCCATTACCCTTTGATCACAGATCAGATTTTGCGGTCAATGCCTTCGGATGTGATGATTATTGATAGCGCTGAGGCCGTGGCAAAGGCGCTGAGTGATTTAGATGTGGGGATTTCCCCTGGCGTTCTCTTCGAAGAGGGGTCCCATCAAAGCATGCCACTCCGGCGTTTCATTGTATCGGATTTGACCCGATCATTTCAACTGGGTGCTGAACGATTTTTCGGTGCTCCTGTCACCTTGGAAGAAAGAAAACTCAGGGAATCTTGAACCATTGAGTGTAGCTGACATAGCGCATTGAGGTGTCGGCCAATGTTTGTTTGAGTTCAGCGCTGACCATGCCCCGTTCGCGAGCGGGAACGCCGGCCCAAAGTGTGCCTGGAGGAACTTCTGTATTTTCTAGGACGACAGCGCCGGCAGCGATCACTGCGCCTTGACCAATGTTGGCACCATCCATCACGACTGCGCCCATTCCGATCAAAGCATGTGATCCGATGTGCGCTCCATGCACAATGGCATTGTGCCCGATGCTCGCGTCATCTTCAATGATGGTTTGACTTTTATCGAGTGTGCCGTGAATGACTGCACCGTCTTGAATGTTCACGCGTTTGCCAATGGAAATGGGTGAAACGTCGCCTCGAATGACTGCATTGAACCAGCAAGAACTATCCTCGGCCATGGCTACCTGTCCAACAATTGTTGCATTTGGAGCCAACCAACAGGAATCATGAATTCGAGGGGTGAATTCTCGGCAAGTGATCACGAGACCAGAAGATGGAGTGTTCATTGTGAATACGCGTTTGTTTCGTCAGGGGGGAAGGTGCGCCACGAGGAGCTCTGACCACTTTCCCACCAGTTTGTTCGGTCAAATATCTGCAATTGACACGCGAATGCTACGTCTGCTAGGTCAATTTCGGTTTTTATTGCTGCGTTCAATGGGTTCATGTTTGTGATAAGAGCATGGGTGTGGGCAACGCTCTTGATCGATTGAATCTTTCGCTCGGAGCAGCGGTGCAGGCGCACATGGGCTTGCAATGCAGCTGTGCTTTCGCCCTTCCAGGGCCAGTTTCCTGAAGAGGAACTTTTTAATTTTTCGCGCACAGCCATTACAGTGGACCGAGCCAAAGCCAGTGAATGCAGCCAAGATGTTCTGTTTGGGGCCTTTTCGTGGTTGCTGTTGTCAGGGATATTGGTTTCAAGGTGGATTTGAAATCGAGAACTGATAGGTCCTGTAATGCGGCGCAGGTATCGATTGATGCCACCCACCGTGCACGCACATTTCCTTTGTCGGTCTTGGAAATAACCACAGGGACACGGATTGGCCGTTGCCACAACCAAGGATTGAAATGGCAGATCAACGGTCCCGCTCATGCGTCCAATTTGGATGAGTTGACGTTCCATAGGGGTGCGCAAACTTTCAATGCAACTTCGATTGAATTCGGGGAATTCATCCAATGCGAGCACGCCACCATTGGCCAAGCTGCACTCTCCGGCGACAAAGCCTTGCTTGCTCCAAGTGCCCAAAAGTCCAGCGGCAGATGTCTGGGAGTGTGGCGCTCTGAAGGGAGGGACTTCGGTTAGCGCCATCGCTTCGCCGCGAGAAATACTCCAGTTTCGAAGTTGAGAAGCCTGCTCTTCTTTGAGTGTTGGTATCAGTTCGTGAATGCATCGTGCCATCATCGACTTTCCGGTGCCCGGGGATCCTATGATGAGGGTGTGATGTTTGCCTGCAGCCGCAACGACCAAGGCCAAGCGGTGCTGTTCATTGAGCCTAATGCTTTCAAACTCGGATGCTTTTGACTGATTCCAACGTATCCGTTGATTCCAGTTGTTTGTGGCACGAAATATCGGCAGTCGTTTATGGCCATTGAGGCTAGCAAGCAATTCGACTAAATCGGTACTTTTCCGGTTGACACAGTCAACTGGTGCATGATCTTCCCACGCGGGATTGGATAAGTGAGGCGTGTAAACGTTCCGTATATCTTGAAGCGGTTGATTCAGCAGCCTTGAATTGACAGGGCCACTCGCCATGGATTTTAGCCTTCCGATTGGAGGGGTTTGTGAGGCCAAAGAAATGGTGCCATCCAAAGCGAGTTCGCCAATGAATAGCGATTGATTGCAACGCTCGATGGGGACTTTCCCCATGCTACACAAAAGGGAGATCGCGATCGGGAGATCGAGGTGTGCCGTACTTGTATGGTGCATTTCGGGACCAACATGCAAGGTTATAGCGCCTGTTGGCCTCGGCAATCCGCAGCTTTCAAAAGCGGCATAAATCCTCGCGAGAGAATGCTTGAGTGCAGTCCATGAAATTCCAGAAGTGTGAATGCGTGCGCCTTTCGTCCGGTGAATCTGCACCGAGACCAACCGCGCATTTGAGCCGGAAATTCCGACTCCATGCGTAGATGCCAACATGAAAGGACTTGTTTACTGCTGTCGTTCAATCAAATCAATCCATGCATGGATGACTTTGATGTGGACTTCTTGCACACGATCGGCAAAACCATTCCAGGGGACGTCGATGACAACGTCGCATAATTCTGTGAGGTTGCCGCCACCTCTGCCGGTCAATCCGATTACAGCCATGCCTTTGGCTTTAGCAGCTTTAGCAGCTTCGATGACATTGGCACTGTTGCCACTGGTGGAAATGGCCAATAGAGCATCTCCTTTCTGCCCTACGGCTTCGACAAAGCGCGAAAAAATAAAATCAAACCCATAGTCATTGCCAACGCAAGTGATGTGGGAGGGATCACTGCACGAGATGGCGGCAATTCCAGGCCGATGTTCTCGATACCGTCCACTGAGTTCTTCTGCAAAGTGCATGGCATCGCTCATGGATCCACCGTTGCCACAGGAGATGATTTTCCCACCGCGTGCAATTGATGATGCCAGAGCATTGCCCCCATTTTCTACGGCCTCCATGAAATCCGCATCGGAGAGAAGCTGCTCCAAAAGTTGGGCTGCTTGTTCGAAATGCTCGGATATACGTTCCTTGTTGTTCATGGTGCGAAGCTGAGGCTTGGAGTCAAATGATTGGATACTGCTTTGTAATTGCCTTGATTAATTTTGCCGGTTAATCCTGGAAAGTCCGGATTCCCTGCTTGAGGAATTCAACGAACTTCTCAGGGTCAGGGTCGTAACCAACTCCCTCAGAAATGGCTTGCCCATCATGATTGAGCAAGACATAAAACGGTTGTGAGTTTGTATTGAAACGTGAGGCTTGCAAATAGGACCACTTGTTGCCAACGGTCCTGATTTTGAATGCCTTTCCGCCATACATCTCCTCACCCTGTTCGGTTTCAGGGAGGTCCTTGCGCTCGTCAACATACAGGGAGACAAGGACGACATCATTCATGAGCATGTCGGCAACTTCTGCATTTGGCCAGACTTGCTCTTCCATTTTGCGGCAATTGACACAAGCCCATCCAGTGAAGTCCAAAGCCAAGGGTTTGCCTTCAGCAATGGCCGCTGCCATGCCTTCTTCATAATCTGTGAAGCGGGCTTCGATGTGTCCAGAGCTGTGGCCATCTGCTCCACCGGCACTGCCTTGGCTCCATTCACTGTAAAACATTGGAGGTGGAAATCCGCTGATGAGTTTTACTGGGGCTCCCCACATTCCGGGCACCAAATAGATCGCCAGAGTGAGGAAAATCATGCCCATCGAGAAACGAAAAACGCCAATGCGTTCGGTCTTGGAATCGTGCGGAAACAAGATCCATCCAAACAAGTAAAAGGCAATGCAGAGCACGATGGCGACCCAGATTGCGATGAACAATTCCCGTTGCAAAAGCCCCAATTGTAGAACCAAATCGGCATTGGATAAAAACTTAAAAGCAAAGCCAATCTCTAGGAGTCCCAGCACCACTTTGACACTGTTTAACCAGCCCCCCGATTGAGGCAATGAATTGAGCCAACCGGGAAAAGCGGAAAAGAGCATAAAAGGAAGAGCCAGAGCCAAAGAGAATCCAAACATCACAGCTGTAGGCGCTGCGAATGATCCTGTGGCAGCTCCAGCGAGAGCGCTTCCGACCAAAGGTCCTGTGCAAGAGAACGACACAATGGCAAGCGTTGCCGCCATGAAAAAGATGCCGAGCAAGCCGCCTTTGTCAGCAGCTTCATCTGTTTTGTTTGCCCAGCTAGTCGGCAACTGGATTTCGAAAGCCCCTAAAAAACTGGCTCCGAAAATGAGCAACAATAGGAAAAGAAAGACATTGAAGAAGGGGTCTGTTGAAATGACATTGAGGATGTCCACGCCAAACACTGCTGTCAAGAGCAAGCCAAGTCCTGTATAAATGAAGATGATGAAAAACCCGTAAATCAAGGCATTGCGAATGCCCTCTGAACGCGTCTTTGATTGTTTGGTGAAGAAGCTCACTGTCATTGGAATCATCGGAAACACGCACGGCGTTAACAATGCTGCAAATCCGAGCAACATGCCCAAAAGAAAAACACCGAGAAGTCCCTCTTCTTCTTTTTCGCTATTTTCTGAAGGCACTGACGCATCGACGCCTGCACAAATGTTCTGGAGATCTGGACAGACTTCGGGGCGGGAATTGGCGGCGTTTGCACTGTTCCAATCGGGCAGGCTAACTTTGAAATTCAAATCAGGCGGAAAGACACATTTTTCTTCGTTGCAAGCCATGTATGTAATGAAACCACTGACCGTTGAAATCGGCGAGCCAGTGGTTCGGAAGCGTTGCACAAAGAAGACTTCCTCTTCAAAATAAGGCACGTCCATGTTGAACTGAGGATCGAATTTCACGATTGGTTCACATTCTTCAACTTCTCCTAAAGCTTCCAATCCTTCAGGCCATTCCACTGAGAATGCTGTGGCCATTGGGCCATCAAACCCTTCAATGAATTGACTGTAAACGTGCCAGCACGATTCCACTGATGCTTGGAAGATCAGCTCGTACTCATCATTCCTCTCGGTTTGGTAAATGCCAGTGTTCCAAGTGACCGGCTCCAAGATTCCATCTTGTGTGGCCATTTCCAATCCACCTTCTTCGCCATGGCAGAGGTGCTTGGATGGAGGGCACCGCTCTTCCAAAGGCGGTGCGGGACTCTTGTTGATGTCGAATGCAAAATCGATGTCTTCCGGCGGAAGGCAGCGGGATTCGTCGCAGACCATGAAGCTCAGGTAGCCTTTGACAGCTTCCTTTACGTCTCCTGTCACCTGCACGGTTTGCACCCAATTGACTTCTTCTTCAAAAAACTTCAAATCCATCATGAAGTTGGGGTCGTACTCCACGATTGGGTCGCATTCTTTGACTGCCCCAATGGCCTCAATTCCCTCTGGAAATTCTAACTCGAAGTAAGTAGGAAGTGGTCCATTGGGATCATCGAGAAACTGACTGTAAATGTGCCAGCAAGGCTCTACCTCCGCGTGGAACACGAGGTCCAATTGATTGGATTGACCCGTCTGATGAACGGAGAACGACCAAGTGACTGGGTCGAGTATTTGGGCCTTCAGTGATGCCGAAGATGCGGCCATTAGGCAAAGCCCAAGGGCAATTGTCACAAGACGTTGGATGCGGTTGTTCGAATTCATTGCAACGCGAATATAAAACGCAGCGAACCGGGAATCGATTCGGATGATGCAAACGTTCGTTATCGCAGCTTGATTGAGCCGTTGAATGCGATTACAAAACGATTTCTTCACCAAGTTTGAGGCCAAAAGGTCTTCGAATCAACCAGCTTCCCAAATAGACCAATGGGGTGTCTAGCAAGGCGACGATGAACTTGAAAATGACCCCATTCAAAAGAAGGGTGCTAAATAATTCCCACTGAATTTGGCCAGCGGCACACATCAGAAACAGCACAGCAAAAGTGTCAATGAATTGCGACGGAATTGTACTGAGATTATTGCGCAGCCAGAGCTTTTTGCCTTGGGTTCGTTTTTTCCAAAAATGGAAAAGGCGAACATCGAGAAATTGAGCGAGTAGATAGGCGGTCATGGAGGCGCTCACAGCAACTATGGTGGAGCCAAATACGTGGTTGAATTCGGCATCACTCACAGGCGACCAATCCGCAGCGGGAATGGCCTGACTAATGGTGATGATGATCAAAGTGAAGGCGCTAGCAAACAATCCCGAGATGACCACCCAATTCGCTTTTTTCTTGCCGAAACATTCCGATATCAGGTCGGTGACGAGGAAAGTGATGGGATACGGCAGCAGGCCAACGCTTTGTTCAAATGTCAATCCTTCAATGGGAGCCCAATGAAAGAACTTCCTGAAAATCAAATTGCATGCGACCAAGCTGGCGATGAAGAGTGCAGCGAGGATGAGAAAAATTCGGAGGGAGAGTTCTCGCTTGGCCACAAATGTTGCAGGCTCAGAAGCAGATTCGTTCATGATGAAGGGGAATGAGAAGAGGTCCAGCGCAAATGTTGTTTGTCCCGAATCACGGTGCACGTGCTCGATTGAAAACGTGCCCCAGATTCTATGCCGTCATGGGTTAAAACCGATATTTCCTGAGTTGCTTTTGCCGACACATTAAACCGTCGTGACAACCGGTGCAAAATTTCAAGGCGCAGCGGTTCGGCTGACCAGGCTTTTAAGTTGAGCTCAAAGGCACCATTTTGCTCCAAACCGCAGCGGTTTAATGCATCGTCAACAGCTTGGCGGGATGATTCTGCCAATGGCTGGAAACGCTCTGCAGTCCTCGCAAGATGACGAGCTGCTCCGGGTCGAAGACTTTCTAGTAGAGGCAATACTTCGTGCCGCAATCGATTGCGCAGATAATCGGGCTTTCCGTTGCTAGAATCTTCACGTGGAGCAAGTTTCCATTGTGCTGCCCATTGCTCCAATTCTTGACGCGACTCATCGAGAAAAGGCCGGAGCAGTTTTTGGGTTGGAGACACTGGCGGCATGCCAGAAAGGGACATGGGGTCAGAGGACCTCAACAAATGAAGCAACACGGTTTCTGCTTGATCATCGGCATGGTGGGCCGTCGCAACGTAAACAGGTGATTCAGGGGTGCTTTGCAATTGCGTTTGTAACTCTGCAAACCATCCGTACCGGATGCGTCGTGCTTCTGCTTGGATGCCCTCGGAGTGACCTGCCATTTCCGCCCGCATTTCATGAAGGTGCACGCTATTTGACGTGCACCAGGCTCGCACGTGTTGAGCATCTCCTTCGGATTCCTCACCGCGCAATTGATAATTGACATGTGCAATTGCAATGGAGTGATCGCACCTAAGAAGGCATTCCGCCAATACCATGGAGTCGTTGCCGCCGCTTACTCCAATGATGATTTTATGATTTTTAGCTACGCCGTGTTTGCTCAGCCAAGCTGCCATGCGTTGGGTGATTCCAGCTCGGTCGTTAGGCATCTTTTCGCAAAGTTTTGAGCATCGCTTCTGCTTTCAGCAGACACTCCTCGTATTCCTTTTCAGGAATGCTCAGGGAGGTGATTGCACCTCCAACATGCATGCTAATGCGTTTGCTATTTGCATTGTAAAGCAAGCTTCTAATCACCACGTTTAGTGAGAAATCCCCACTGGGCTGGAAGTAGCCAACACTGCCTGAATAAACCCCTCGTTTGCACCCTTCTAATTCATCGATCAATTCCATGGCGCGCAATTTCGGAGCTCCTGTCATGGAGCCCATGGGAAAGGAGGCGCGCAAGATATCTGCAGGATCGCATTCGGGCCGAACCTCGCATTGCACTGTTGAAATCATTTGATGGACACTGCGAAATCGGTGGATGCCAAAAAGTTCAGGTACGTGCACGGTTCCCGGTTGGGCAATGCGGCTTAAATCATTGCGCACCAGGTCACAAATCATCACGTTTTCGCCTCGCTCTTTCGGATCGGCATGCAATTTTCGTGCGAGTTCTTGGTCTTCTTCGTTTGTGGCCCCGCGTGCAATTGTACCCTTTATCGGTGAAGAGGTTAACGTGCTTCCTCGTTTGTCCAAGAATAATTCAGGGGATCCAGAGATCAGATGAAATTCGCCAGCCTTGACCAACGCTGAATAGGGCGATTGTGTAAAATGCTGCAACCGAACGAAGGCATCCCAAACAGACTCCAATGGATCATTGCTCATCCATTCTTGGCAGAGATTAAGTTCGTAAACATCCCCGCGTTGGATGTGCTTTTTGACCCTGCGCGCGCGCTGAAGGTAAGTGGCCTCATCCCATCTTGGCTTCAGAGAAATTCCTGGAGCATCCGGGATTGAGCTAACAGGCGTTAGAACGTGCTGCAAAAGCTCTTGCGCATCATCTTCGTCCGCACCGTGCACAATGTGTGCGTTGGAATGGTTTCCTCCCCATTCAATGACAACCCGCGGCTCCACCCAATGCAATGTGGGGAATTGTGCATGATCCAATCGCTGAGATTCGAGTTTTTCGATGCCGTTTTTCAGGTCATATCCCAGCCAGCCAAAAGCCCAAGTTGGCTTGCCTTCTGGCTTCAGGAATGCATTCCATCCGTCCAGGCTTTCGGCTCCTTCTCCAGACCAAGTAAATGAACGGCGCGCTCCAACTGCAAGGAGGCATTTGCCGTTTGGGTGATCGTCGAAGAGCAATGAGGCATGGGTTTCTCGTTCGAAGATCGCACCCAAATCAGGCAGCGTTCTCGCTTCAACGTTCAGGATGTCTTCCTTCAACAGATCAGTCTCCTCATGGGTCGAAACTTGAGGGTCTGTTGACGCTTCGAATGTCTGCGTATCGGTTGACATACCTTGGCTTTTACACGTGCAGCGCTCTGTTGCCAGTTGCGGCAAGTGCTGCCTCTTTGATGGCTTCAGTGAATGTTGGGTGCGCGTGCGACATGCGGCTGACGTCTTCTGCTGTGGCACGGAACTCCATAGCTACAACGGCTTCAGCAATCATATCAGCAGCTCGAGGACCGCACATGTGCACCCCTAGAATCTCATCTGTATCCGCATGGGCGAGCACTTTGATGGATCCGTCTGTGTCCATCGAGGCGCGAGCACGACCGCTCGCTTTGAACGGAAACGAACCAGACTTGTAGGGGGTTCCTGAGGCTTTTAATTGCTCTTCGGTTTGTCCAACTCCCGCCACTTCTGGCCATGTGTAGACCACGTTGGGGATGAGGTTGTAATCGATGTGGGGGTGCTCTCCAGCAATGACTTCAGCGGCTACAACTCCCTCTTCCTCAGCTTTGTGCGCGAGCATTGCGCCTCGCACAACATCTCCAATTGCAAAGATGTGGGGCACTGCCGTTTGCATTTGATTGTTGACGTCAATTCGTCCACGGTCATCGGTCGTAAGACCAGCTGACTCAAGATTTAATCCTTCTGTGTAGGCTTTTCGACCAACAGAAACGAGGCAATAGTCTGCTTTCCAGCTGACTTCTTTCCCTTTTTTGTCGTCGGCCTTGACCGTCACACCTGACGCGTTGGCTTTTACCTCTTTGACTCCGTGTTGCAGATGGAATTTTACACCCAACTTCTTCATGCTGCGCATGAGTTCTTTTCCCATGCTTTTATCCATGGTAGGAATGATGCCATCTTGGTACTCCACAACATGCACTTCTGTTCCTAACCGGGCATAAACACTGCCCATCTCGAGTCCAATGACACCTCCGCCAATGACAACCATGCTTTTTGGTAGGGCGTCGAGCGTGAGGGCTTCAGTGGAAGTGATGACACGTTTCTTGTCGATCTTTATAAAAGGAAGTGACGCGGGTTTAGAGCCGGTAGCAATGATGATGTGAGCGCCCTTGATGGTGGTGCTCTGACCTTTGGCAGGCTTCACCTCAACGGTATGATCGTCAACGAACGAACCGAAGCCATTGAGGACATCAATTCCGTTTTTCTTCATCAGGAAATCGATCCCTCCAACAGTCTGTTCTACGACTTCAGCTTTGCGGGCAATCATCCGTTTGAAATCGAGCTTGAGCCCTCCCGTTTCAATGCCATGCGCCTCGAATTGATGCGCTGCTTGGTGATAATGTTCGGAGCTATCCAAGAGCGCTTTTGAAGGGATGCACCCCACGTTGAGGCAAGTGCCGCCTAACGAATTGTACTTTTCTACCAAAGCAGTTTTCTTTCCCAATTGCGCAGCTCGAATTGCTGCTACATAGCCTCCAGGGCCGCTGCCAATGACAATTACATCATAAGATTCCATTGTGTAAAGGTAATGGACAGGGCGATGAATTGCAGCCTTGCAAATCAATCAGCACGACAGCCAATATTTTCCCCTTTCTTTGCAGCGTGGAATCCGAACAAAGCTTCCATTTCATCAGTTTAACTGCTAGACAAGTGCACACGCCTCTAACCATGCTCCATGTGGAATAATATTGCCTCCATATTGATCCGACAACGTCTGTTGTGGTTGGTTTTGCTGGCATTGGGGACAGCTTTTATGGCGAAGCAAATTCCCAACTTGCGTTTGCAGTATACGTTCAGTGGGTTGCTGCCCGCTGACGATTCAATCGCCTTGGACTACGCTCGTTTTCAGGAGGTGTTTGGCACCGAAGGCAATGTCATGCTGATCGGAGCAGACTTGGCACCGTTGAGCAATCCGGAAGGATTGATTGCTTGGGAAGAATTGGCGCGCTCCATTCATGAAATGGATACTTTTCGAGATACCATCGACGATGGCATTGATGAGAAAATCCAAATCCCACTCATCGACAGCGTCTTTTCCATTACACGTGCAGTCGAGGTAAAGAAAGACACAGAGGCTCGCAGGTTTGAGCTCATTCCGCTCGTTCCGAAGGGTCGATTGCAAAGCAAACAGGGCGTGAGTCAGCAGTATGTTGACAGTTTGCTCAACAGACTCGTGGAGCTTCCTTTTTATGAAGGATTGCTCTTCAATTCATCTCATGATGCCACGCTTCTTTCGGTCTTCATGAACCCCAAGTTGTTTGACTCCAAGCATCGGGGCTCGGTTGTCGAGGATGTGGTGGCCATCACCGATGAATGGAGCGAGCGTCACGGTGTGAAGTTATCGATCAGTGGTTTGCCTTTCATTCGTGTGCAAATGACCAATAAGGTTAAGAATGAAATTGGCTGGTTCATTGGCGCCGCACTTTTGGTGACAATGATTCTTCTGTTCCTGTTTTTCCGAAACCCCATTGTTACAGGAGTGAGCTTAATTGTTGTGGGAACGGGCGTGATTTGGTCATTGGGAACCATTGCCTTGTTCGATTTTCCTGTCAATCTCATCATGAGTTTGATCCCACCCTTGATGATTGTCATTGGGGTGCCAAACTGCATTTACTTGATCAACAAGTACCACGCTGAATTCAAGCGTCATGGGAACAAAGCCATGGCTCTGCAGCGGATGATCGTCAAGGTTGGCAATGCCACTTTGCTCACGAATTTCACCACTTCCTTGGGATTTGCAACTTTCATTTTCACCCACAGTGAGATGCTGCGGAATTTTGGAACGGTCACCGCCATCAATATTCTCGGGGTGTTTGTGATTTCCATCATCGTTATTCCAGCGCTGATGGCCGGATTGCCTGCCCCAAAAATGAAGCACACGCGGCACCTCGATCGCCGTTGGATGTTCACGTTTGTGAATCGACTGGCCGAAGTGGTCGAGAACCGCAGACCTCGCGTATATGTTGGAGCGGTTTTATTGTTGCTGTTTAGCATTGGTGGAATTGTCCAAATGCAGACCACCGGCAACATTGTGGATGACCTGCCTGACAAAGACCGCGTCATCACAGACTTGAAGTGGATGGAACAAAGATTCGGAGGTGCAATGCCTTTCGAAATCATGATTGATACCCATCGGCCGAATGGTGTGACGGCATCAAATTTTTTGAAACGTGTCGATAAACTTCAAAGTGTCCTGGAGGAATATCCCGAGTACAGCCGCTCGGTGAGTGCCGCGGATGCTACAAAATTTGCCTTTCAAGCATTCAAAAATGGTCACCCCAAAAACTACCGGCTGCCAAGATTGGGGATGGAAAAAACGCAGTTCGGCCCATGGGTGCGGGGCACGGAAGCCGCTGCAGGCGATTCGGAATCGGCCATAGGCGTGGCTTCAAAATTTTTCAATGAAGACCGATCTGTCGCTCGTGTGAGCGCTCAAATGATGGACATCGGAACGCTTGAAATGCGTGCGTTGATGGACGAAATCAAGCCACGATTGGACAGCATCTTTCCGGCTCCTGAGTACCGACTCATATTGACGGGTACGAGTGTTACGTTCCTTGAAGGCACCACGTATATGGTCAAAAACCTGGGCATATCAATTGCCCTCGCCATTTGCGTCATAGCGTTGATGATGGCGCTGCTGTTCAAGTCATCGCGGATGGTTGGAATTGCCCTTTTGCCCAATTTGTTTCCCCTTCTCTTCACTGCTGGAATTATGGGATGGCTCGGCATCCCCATCAAACCTTCGACCATCTTGGTTTTCAGCATTGCTTTTGGCATATCGGTAGACGACACCATTCATTTTTTGGCGAAATACCGGCAGGAACTGAATTTTAAGGCTTGGAACATCAAGGACTCTGTGATGCTCGCGTTGAAAGAAACGGGGGTGAGCATGATGTATACGTCCATTGTCTTATTTTTTGGATTCTTGATGTTTGCAATGTCCGAGTTTGAGGGAACGCGCTACCTTGGATTGTTGGTTTCGGTCACCTTGGGCGTGGCAATGTTTACAAACTTGCTTTTGTTGCCTTCCCTTTTGTTGGCTTTTGAAAAGTCATTGACAACGCAGTCTTTTTCCGAGCCTTTCTTTTCCATTCTGGACGAAGAAGAAGACATTGAGCTGGAAGAATTGGAGATCCAAAAAGGATTTTCTCCAGGTAAGGGCGATGAACAGCACGCAAGCCTTCTGAGCAAAAGGACCCAAGCGGATTCGTCGGATTCGCCTATTGAGTCCTAAATTCGAAGAGAATATCACCAACGTATGAAAGGAATTATTTTGGCTGGAGGTTCGGGTACACGATTGTGGCCTTTGACCAAAGCAGTGAGCAAGCAACTGATGCCGGTTTACGACAAACCGATGATCTACTACCCATTGTCCACCCTTATGCTGAGTGGGATTAAGGACATCTTAATCATCAGTACTCCAACAGATTTGCCTGGTTTTCAGCGGTTATTGGGTGATGGCTCTTCCATCGGCTGCAACATCCAATACGCTGAGCAAGCCGTGCCGAATGGCCTCGCACAAGCGTTTGTTATTGGAGCGGATTTCATCGGTTCGGATAAGGTTGCTCTGGTGCTGGGCGACAACATCTTCTATGGCAAAAGCTTCGGGAGGCAGCTTCGTGCCAACACCAATCCTGAGGGCGCAATCGTTTATGCTTACTACGTGAATGATCCAGAACGGTATGGAGTGGTGACATTTGATGAAAACGAAAAGGCGGTAAGCATTGTAGAGAAGCCCTCAAATCCGTCATCGAACTATGCAGTTCCAGGATTGTATTTTTACGACAATGATGTGGTTGAGATTGCCTCTAAGCTTCAGCCAAGTGCCCGGGGTGAATATGAAATCACCGATGTAAATAAGGTATACCTCGAAGCGGGGAGATTGTTTGTTTCCAAGCTTGACCGAGGCATGGCATGGTTGGATACGGGTACCCACGAATCCCTCATGCAGGCATCTCAATACGTGCAAGTCATCGAAGATCGACAAGGCTTGAAGGTGGGATGCATCGAAGAAATTGCCTGGCGCATGGGATACATTGATGACGCGACGCTGGCCAAGGTGGCCGATCCGTTGCGCAAGTCCGGTTATGGAAATTATCTGCTGGAGCAGCTCGCTCGAGGTAAAGCAGGGAATTGAAGACCATGGAGCACCCAACGCTTGATCGACTAAAGTCAGAATCAAATCGTACGATAGCATCGTTTTTGGATCGTTACCCAGTGGGGTCTGCTGACGGGTTATATGATCCCGTGCATTACCTCATGAGCATCGGTGGCAAACGCCTTCGTGCAGTGCTGGCTTTGTCGGCAGCAGAAGCGGAGGGCTTTGAAGCGAGTAGGGCTCATCCTGTTGCCTTGGCGGTGGAGTTGTTTCACAACTTCACCTTGATGCATGACGACATCATGGATCAGGCGCCAAAGCGCCGGGGAAATTCAACCGTTCATATCAAATGGGATGAGAACGCAGCCATTCTATCCGGTGATGCCATGTATACAATGGCTCAAATTGCCTTGGCGGAAACCGAAGCAAAAAATCTTCATCGGGCATTGAAAGTGTTCAATCAGACGGCACTGGAAGTGTGCATTGGCCAACAGTCGGACATGGCTTTTGAAAAGCGCACGGATGTTACTGTTGAAGAATATCTCGAGATGATTCGACTCAAAACCTCCGTGCTTGTTGCGGCATCTTTAGCAATGGGAGCGATTTCGGTTGGTGCCAGTGAGGAGCGGGTGCAGCTGTGGTATAAAGCTGGTGAGCAGTTGGGACTTGCCTTTCAAATGCAAGATGATTTGTTAGACGCCTTTGGTGGTGATGCCATGGGCAAGCAGGTTGGAGGAGATATTTTGTCCAACAAGAAGACTTTCTTGCGCTTGTTCACTTGGCAACAAGCAAGTGCTGAATTGCTTGAAGATCTTAAAAAATGGGATGCAATTCAAGATCAACCGGAGGCGAAGGTCGATTTCGTAAAGAATGCAATGATGGAATGTGGGGCTGACCTCGCGGCGCGAAGGTCGATGAAAGCATATGTTGAAGGCGCAATGTCTGCAATTGATAGCTTGCAGTTGAGCGAATCGCACCGGGAATGGTTCGGTTTTTTGGGCGGATTGGTTACCCAACGAACGTCCTGAACGTACGATGGAACTGGCTCATATCCTCCCGGATAAGACTTTGCCGGACAGCCGCACGGAAGTGGATTTTTTAGAGGCTGTTGTGCAGCAATTGGTCAAGGATTTTCACTGGAATTTTGACCGGGTAAATGCTGCGGATATGCCTATGATATCGCTGGTTTCTGGTGAAATTGAATGGGGAATGGATCACGACCCGAGTGGCACATTTGCGGCGTTTTACCGGTTGGACTTGGGAGAGGATTTGGTCCGCAGACTCTTGCACGATTACGAACGTCCCAAAGCCATTGAATTGCTTGCTGAAAAATGCCTGCAACGCGCGGCTTTAAAGGTCTGGAGCAGGTGGACGTATTCAATAAGAAATGACGGTTAAACCAACGGGTTTGAAGGAATTTTCAAGGCAATGGTCGAATTCATTTCAGGAGTGGGGGGCTCAGTGTATCTTTAACCCGACAAAATACGTATAGTCCGCATGGACCCTTTAGATTTCATCAGCCAAGCTGAACCCCAGGCGCTGGAACAACTGTATCAACAGTACCGAAACAACCCGGAATCCGTTGATGGCAGCTGGCGTTTATTTTTCAAAGGATTTGACCTTGCAACTGCCTCTTACGGCGAAGATGCGGGAAGTCCTCAAACCCAAAAGGAGTTCCAAGTCATAGGATTAATCCAGGCTTACCGCGAACGTGGGCACCTGTTCACCAAGACCAATCCTGTCCGTGCTCGGCGAGTTTATGAACCGGACTTGAGCTTGAGTCACTTTGGCCTCACCGAAGCGGATTTGAAAACTGTATTCCAGGCTGGAACTCAAGTGGGTCTGGGGCCTGCGACGTTGCAATCCATTGTGGAACACCTCGAAGAAACATATTGCCATAGCATCGGCATTGAATATGTCATGATTCAAGATGTCGACCGACAAGCTTGGGTTCGAGAGCACATTGAGTTGGCGAATCGGCCCAGGATTGAGCTCGCGGATCGCATACAGATTTTAAAGAAACTATCGCAAGCCACCTTGTTCGAGGAGTTTTTGCAGAAAAAGTTTGTTGGACAAAAGCGCTTTTCTTTGGAAGGCGGTGAGACGCTGATTGCGGCATTGGATGCCGTCATTGAATCTGGAACGGAGCAAGGCGTCGAGGAAGTATTCATTGGCATGGCACACCGTGGAAGGCTTTCCACATTGGCGCATATTTTGGGCAAGCCGTATGAAGAGATTTTCTGTGAATTTGAGGGCAAGGCGTACGATGACGACGGGGACTTTGACGGGGATGTAAAGTATCACCTCGGCTATTCCAGAACCCAACAGGCTGACAGTGGGAATTCGGTTTCAATTTCGCTGGCGCCCAATCCTTCGCACCTCGAGGCAGTTGGTCCGGTGGTGGAAGGCTTGACGCGCGCTCGCATTGATGCGACAGGTGGTGATGCGAATCGTGTTTTGCCAATTCTAATTCACGGAGATGCGGCACTGGCTGGCCAAGGAGTCGTTTACGAGGTTGCCCAGATGGCACAATTGGACGGATATCACACCGGCGGAACTGTGCACATCGTGGTCAACAACCAAGTCGGTTTCACTACCAATTATTTGGATGGTCGAAGTTCGATTTACTGCACAGACGTAAGCAAGGTGACTGAGTCATTGTCGTTTCATGTCAATGCAGACGATGCTGAAGCAGTGGTGCAGGTGATGCGCATTGCGCTCGCCTATCGACAGCGCTGGAATCGCGATGTTTACATCGATTTGTTGGGATATCGGAAATACGGTCACAATGAGGGTGACGAACCGATGTTCACGCAACCTCAATTGTACAAGGCCATTTCGAAGCATCCGAATCCGCTCCAGATTTACATCGACCGGTTGCTATCTGATGGCAGCATGGAAGCAGATCAAGTGGAGTTAATTCGCAGTGATCAGCAGCAGTTGTTGGAACGCGGATATCAAAATGCACAAAAGCGGCAGGTCGCCCAAGTGGAGGATTTCCTCGGCGACTTGTGGAAAGGGTTTAAAACGGCCGATGAAAAAGCATTGTCAACGACACCAAAAACAAGTGTTGCTGAGAAAAAATTGAGGGATCTTGCTGTTGCAATGTCGACCTTACCGGAGGGCAAGAAGATTTATCGGAAGGTGGCACGCTTGATGCGCGATCGCCTGAAGATGATTGATGAAGATCGATTGGACTGGGCATTGGGGGAGCTTTTAGCATACGCTTCTCTGTTGGTGGAAGGACATCCTGTTCGAATCAGTGGCCAGGACGTTGAACGAGGCACGTTTTCCCACCGCCACGCGGTTGTAAAAACGGAGGATAGCGAGGAGGAAATCATTCCACTGAATCATCTCAGCAAAGGCCAGGCTGACCTCACCATTTACAACAGTTTGTTGAGTGAGTACGCCGTAGTTGGATTTGATTATGGCTATGCCTTTGCAACGCCAAACGGCTTGACCATTTGGGAAGCCCAGTTTGGGGACTTTAACAACGGAGCACAGATTTTATTTGACCAATTTTTGAGTGCAGCAGAGGATAAATGGAGAACCATGAATGGTTTGACCTTGCTGTTGCCACACGGATATGAAGGCATGGGTTCAGAGCATAGTTCTGGACGTATGGAACGTTTTTTACAGCTCGGAAGTGGTGAGAACATGTTCATTTGCAATGTCACCGAGCCGGCTAATTATTTTCACTTACTGCGTCGTCAGGTGAAGCTGAAATACCGAAAGCCATTGGTGGTCTTCACTCCGAAAAAGCTATTGCGCTACCCAAAAGCAGTCTCAACGTTGGCCGAAATGGCTACAGGAGGATTTAAAAAAGTGATCGATGATCCACGCATGATGAAGAGTGCCGACGCGCGGTTGGTGGACACTGTGGTGCTCTGTTCTGGAAAAATCTACTATGATTTGCTGGAACGATTGGAGGACATTTCAGCGCCCAATCTGGCCCTGGTTCGCGTTGAACAAATTCATCCGCTTCCTGATGCTGAGCTGGATGTTGTGGTCAAAAAATATGGCGCTGAAGCAAATTACATTTGGGTTCAGGAGGAACCGAAGAACATGGGTGCTTGGTCATTCATGCTTCAAAACTTCACGGCCGTTCCACTTAGTGTGATTGCCAGAAGCACAAGTGCAAGCCCGGCGTCGGGATCATCTGAATTGCATAAACTTCGTCAGGACGCGATTTTGGATGAAGTTTTTGCTCATGCCATTGGTTGAGAAATCATTTTCAGCGTGCCTCCAAGTTTGGACGATGCGTTGTTAATTGCAGGATATAGGAGCGATCAAAAAACAATTTGAATAGCGATGTCAAAGCTAGAAATGAAAGTCCCCAGCCCAGGGGAATCCATCAGTGAAGTTGAAATTGCAACTTGGCTTGTATCCGATGGCGATTATGTCGAGAAGGATCAGGCAATTGCTGAAGTGGACTCGGACAAGGCAACTTTGGAACTCCCAGCAGAGGAAGCCGGAATCATCACGCTGAAGGCAGAGGAGGGAGATGTGATTGAAGTTGGAGCTGTTTGTTGCCTGATTGATACGTCAGCAAAACCCCCTGCGGGAAAGCCGAACAAGCCCGCTCCTGCTCCACAGGCGGCCCCTGCATCGGCCACACCAGTACCTGCGGTCGCGTCTGCACCTGCACCCGCTCCCGCTCCCGCGGCTGGGAAGAATCATGCGGACAAGCATCCGTCTCCGGCTGCACGTAAAATGATGTCCGAAAATGGAATTTCGGCGGCTCAAGTTGCAGGCACTGGAAGGGATGGACGAATTCTTCAACAAGACGTTGCAGCAGCAATGGCTGCAGGATTTGACGTCAATGCAACAGCGGCATGGGGAGGAAGCCGAGATGTGAGAAGGGAAAAGATGTCCATGCTTCGGCGCAAAGTTGCTGAACGATTGGTGGGTGTCAAGAATGAAACGGCTATGCTGACCACCTTCAATGAGGTCGACATGAAACCAGTCATGGACCTTCGTGCCAAATACAAAGACGCTTTTCGCGAATCTCATGGCGTCGGACTTGGATTCATGAGCTTTTTCACGAAAGCGGTGACGCATGCAATTGCACAGTTTCCGACGGTCAACGGCATGATTGATGGCAAGGAAGTCATCGTTCCTGAATATGCAGACATTGGGATTGCGGTGAGTTCACCGAAAGGCTTGATGGTCCCAGTGGTTAGGAATGCGGAGTCCATGAACTTGGCTCAGATTGAGGCAGAAATCAAACGATTGGCGATTCGAGCTCGAGACGGTGAATTGGGCATTGACGAAATGCAAGGAGGCACATTCACCATCACCAATGGGGGTGTGTTTGGATCCATGTTGTCCACGCCAATCATCAATCCTCCGCAAAGTGCGATTTTAGGAATGCATAACATTGTTGATCGACCTGTCGCAGTCAATGGCAAAGTAGAAATCAGACCTGTGATGTACGTTGCTTTGAGCTACGATCACAGGATCATTGATGGAAAAGAGAGTGTTGGTTTTTTATATGCGATCAAAGAAATGATCGAGCAGCCAGAACGGCTTTTGTTCATGGGCAAAAAACCAGAAGAGGTATTGTTGGGGTTGTAAACAACGAATTGAATTGAACGAAAAAGCCCCGCTGTGAAGCGGGGCTTTTGGTTTTGTTGTTTTGCGGCGCACACCGAATAAACATGAAAATCCCATTGCTTTGGGGTTAAATCCTAGTGCAATGGGCTAAATGTATTCGAGAATGTGACACACACAAATATACGACGAAAATTATATATAATTCTACGAATGTCCGATTTAATTCGATAGAAAATAAAACCTACCGTAGGACATAAGACCTCTCGGCATCCAAACGCAACAGGATTGCGACCAACAGCGTGAAACCAACCAAGGATGAACCTCCAGCGCTGAGGAAAGGAAGAGGAATGCCAATGACCGGAGCAAGTCCCAATACCATGCCGACATTGATTAAGAAATGCATAAATAGAATACTGGCAACTGCGTAGCCATAGATGCGCGTAAAATCGCTGCGCTGACGCTCGGCGAGGACAAGGATGCGCAAAAGAAGCATCGTGTATAGTGCAATCGCAACGGTGCTGCCCAGAAATCCCCATTCCTCGCCAATGGTGCAAAAAATGAAATCAGTCTCTTGTTCTGGTACAAAGCCATAGGCTGTCATTGGACCCTGCAGAAATCCTTTGCCTGTCCAACCTCCAGAACTCACCGCAGCTTTGGCGTGGCGGATATTGTAGTCCGCATCAGGGTTGCCAACGTCCATTCCGAAGAGGACGTAGATGCGTTCTTTTTGATGCGTTTTGAGCATGCCCTCTAGACTGCTGTGAACGCCTGCGCTGAATGCCAAGGCCATCGCGAAGGAAATCAATGTTGCTTTTCGAACTCGTTTGCGATTCCTTGGAACCACCCACCCAGGAATTAACCGCCAGATAATGCTTCCGAGACTCAAGAGAATCAACCACAACCAGCCAATGGAAGATTGGACACCAAGCAAAGGATAGTCGTAGGAAGCAGCTCCAGTTAATATGGTCGCAATGAGAAGTAGCAGCGCACAGAATACTGCGATGAGCACGTTGCCAGACAATCCTTCACGGTAAAAAGCAAAAATTAAACCACCGTAAACGAGCACAGTTCCGGCGTCAGGTTGGAGCATAATCAACGCTGCTGGTATGCAAACGATGAGCACCGACTGCACCAGCGTTTTGGTGTTTCGTATTTTTCCATCGCTGCGACTGAGTAGCCAAGCGAGCATGAGGGCGGTCCCTGTTTTGGCGAATTCAGATGGTTGTAGACTGATTGACCCAATCCCGAACCATGATTTGGCTCCACCGACAGTTTTGCCGATGAGGAGCACCGCGATCAACAGAACGATGTTTACCACGTAATGGATAACCGTGGTGCGTATGAAAAACTCACCTTCAATAATGAGCGTCACTGCCGCAATTACAAGCGCGATGAAAACCCAAATGAATTGCTTGCCAACCTTGCTATTGATGTCGAACCACTCGACTGATTCAGCGCCGCTGGTTGAGCTGGCAATGTTCAAAATCCCAAGGGCCATGAACGTGACCACGAGGCCAATCGTAATCCAGTCGATGCGTTGCAATATGGGGGCTGTTCTCCTCATTTGATTGCGTTGGCAAAGGGGTAAGTTGCGCGGATGACACGTAATTCTTTATCGGTTTGTTGGACGTCGCCCATCAAGTATTTCTCCATCATCAGACTGGCTATTGGCGCTGCCCAATCTCCTCCGGCGCCGGCGTTTTCCACATAGACACTCAACGCAATTTTCGGGTTGTCCGCGGGTGCGAAGGCAATGAAAACAGAATGATTTCCTTTTGAATCTTGAACGGTACCGGTTTTTCCACAGACTTTGATTCCCGGGACTCTTGCTAGAGGCGCTGTGCCCTCACTAGACTCTGTTACAGCATTCATGGCGTTGATGATGGGCTCGAAGAGCTCTGGAGGAATTCCCGTTTGAATCAACGAGTCGGTTCCGACTGGTTTTCCATTCGATCCGACGGATTGAATCACATGCGGCGTTCTAAATTCTCCGCGATTTGCGAGGGTAGCGGCTAGATTTGCCATGTGCAAGGGCGTCGTCAGAAGCTCCCCTTCTCCAATGGAAATGGAGTAGATGGTTGAATAAGCCCATCTTTTCCGGCCGTACAGTTTGTCATAAAGTGTGGTGTCCGGAACTGATCCCGATCGAAGACCGGGGAAGTTGCCACCGAGATCTGTGCCAAGTCCAAAACGTTGAATAGCAGTGGTCCATGAACTCAATCCGTCGCGCGCTTCAGCAAAGATATTTGAAGCAGTTCGAGGTTGGATCATCCGGCGCATTACCTCATGGAAATAGGGATTGCAAGAATGGATGATTGCGTCTTCGAGATTGTCATTTGTGTGCCCGCCATGGCATCCGATGACGGAACGATTGCACGGAATTCGAGTCTGAGAGGAAATCAATCCTTGATCCAATGCAATCAGGCCCTGAATCATTTTGAAGATACTCCCTGGCCGATAGGTTGCACGCATCGTGCGGTTGAACAACGGCTTGTTTGGGTCGCGCAACAAACTGTCATAATGCGTTCCGCGCATTCGCCCCGTCAGAAGATCGGTTCCATAGCTCGGTGCGCTTACCACGGCCAAGACCTCACCCGATTGAGGTTCAATGGCTACGATGCTTCCGCGCTTGCCTTGCATGATTTTTTCACCGTAAGCTTGAAGCTGCATGTTCAGCGTCAACGTCAAGTCTTCTCCCGGTTTGGGCATTGAATCGAGCGCACCTTTTTGGGCTGATTGCCGGTAATCGTTCCGGACATCGACCAAGTGAAATTTCACTCCACGGCTTCCTTTGAGCTCACTTTCCCATTGCAGCTCGAGGCCGGATTTCCCTTTGTAATCACCGAGCCGATAGCCCAAATTGGACTCTATGTCATCGCGGTCTACTTCGCGGTACTCCCCGAGGAGATGACTTGCCAATCCTGATTCATTTGTTCGAATGGAACGCCGTCGGGATTGAATGCCCGGAAACCTCCAGAGCTCGCCGGCTATTGCCGCATATTCCGAAGCTGGCATCTGCTTTCGGATGCTCGAAGGTCGGTAGGTCGCGTAGGTGATAGCTCTGCGAATGGCTTTGTGAATTTCGCGGGGACTGAGGTCAATCAATTTTGCCAGGGCCAGCGTGTCCATTCCCCCAGCTAATTGGCACAAACGAGGTGTGAAAAGAATGTCGTATCCGGCTTTATTATCTAAGATTAGTTCGCCATTTCGATCAAACATTAGACCGCGAGCCGGATCTAAAACCTCCCTTTCTTGCGTGAGTCGCGCCGCGTAATCTTGGAGATCACTGGAGAAAATTTGAAGCTGAGCGAGACGCCCAATGAAGATGAAGGCAATGAGCAAGAAAATAGCTCCGATGATCCACTGCCTTTCTTTGAGATTCATCGCTTTTTTCCTTTTGCTTGCACCAGTTGGAGCACGACAGTAAAGAGCAACCAGCAGAGCAGCGTCGAAGTAACTGCTTTGCCCCAGCCCGATAAAATCAAATTCCAACGGCCAGCTTCCAATGAAAACATCCAGAGATTATGAATCAGCAAAGCCGCGATGGTTCGAATCGAAAACCATTGGATTCCCATGCTTTTGATGCTCGGTTCATCGGTGACTTCATAACCTTCTCGGGGGGCGAGCAATCGGTTGATGAAAGGGAGGAATAACCCCATGGCCACTGCTGAAGAGGTAAACAAGCCTCCTCCGAATGCGAAGAGGTCCACGACGGCACCCACGGTAGCACTCACGAACATGAGGATGATTGGTCGGGTATTGAGAGGGAGCAAGAGAATGCCCAGCGTATGGAATGTCAAAATTCCATAGCCTTCCCACAAAGCCATGTTTTGGAAGAATAAAACCTGCAAAGCACAAGTCAAAAGCAATTGCAGTGGTATGAGCAATGCGGGATTCATGGCGCAGAATGATTGAAAGTACCCTCCAATGAATCAATATCAGCCCCATCATTGGTGTCGGTCAAATGCACGTAACGCAACGATTGAAATTCAGCTGCCCACTGGACAGGGACATTCAAGAACTCTCCGTCAAAATAGGGCTCTTCATTTGCGACGGTTCCAAACAAGATATCGGGAGGAAAAACCCCCTGGAACCCTGTGGTTATTACAGAATCACCGGGTTTAAATGCCGCGCTTCGTGGAATGTCAAAAAGCATGCCTGTTGTGCGATCGCCACCCTCCCATTTTAATCGTCCGATGGCTCCCGAATTACCAATGCGTGCGCTCCAATCCAGTTGATTGTGAATCAATGGAATTCCGATGGAATACTTTTGAGTTGTTTCAATGATTTTCCCAATTGCAGCGCCATTTGCAATCACTCCTTGTCCAATCTGGACGCCATTATTTTCTCCTTGGTCAAGAACGAAGTGATTTTGGTTTTGAGTCCAAGTGGCGCGAATGACTTCAGCTGCAATGAACTGACTTCGATTCTTGAAATGGGAGACCGATGACTGTCCCATGCGTGATCGCAGGCGTGCGTTTTCTTCGAGGAGTTGGAAGTTCTGGTCAGAAAGTTCTGCGCGATGGCTCCATTCCGAAATTTGCCCCTGCCAAGCACTTTCCCAATCCAATGCCAGTCGAACCCACTTGCCCTTCGGATAGCCGCGACTGGATATGAACCAGCTCAGCGCAAGGGCCTGCAGCACCATGAAAACCAAGATTACCTGGTACTGAACGATGAAGTTCCAGAGGTTTCTCATGTCGCAGCGCTCAGAATCAGTTGCGCATCAAGAAGGTGAATCGTTCGATGTTTTTCAGCGCGATGGCTGTTCCTTTTGCAACAGCATGCAGCGGATCCTCAGCGACATGCACGGGAAGTTTCGTTCGAGCCGAAATGCGCTTGTCCAACCCGCGCAGAAGCGCTCCTCCACCGGCCAAGTATATGCCTGTGCGATAGATGTCAGCCGAAAGTTCAGGAGGCGTCTGTTCCAATGCTGAGTGAATGGCTTCTTCAATTTTAGAAATGCTCTTGTCCAGTGCCTGTGCGATTTCGCTGTACGAAACATGGATTTCTTTTGGAATTCCAGTCATTAAGTCTCGGCCACGCACTGGATAATCTTCGGGTGGATTTTCCAATTCAACGGTGGCTGCTCCAACTTCAATTTTAATTTGTTCGGCAGTTCGCTCACCGATCAGGATGTTATGCTGGCGGCGCATGTACTCTTCGATGTCAGAAGTGAACTCATCACCTGCAACGCGGATGTTTTTGTCGGTGACGATGCCGCCCAATGCGATGACAGCAATTTCAGATGTTCCCCCTCCGATATCGATGATCATGTTTCCCATGGGCTCTTCGACATCAATCCCGATTCCAATTGCAGCAGCCATTGGCTCATGAATCAGGTAAACATCCTTACCCCCTGCATGCTCAGCGCTATCGGCAACAGCGCGCTTTTCCACTTCTGTGATTCCCGAAGGGATGCAAATCACCATGCGCAATGAAGGTGTAAACCACGAGTTGCGTTGGTTGATCATTTTGATCATGCCTTTGATCATTTCTTCCGCGGCCTGGAAATCAGCAATTACGCCATCTTTCAATGGGCGAATTGTCTCGATATTTTTGTGTGTTTTTCCATGCATTTGTTGCGCAAGTCGGCCAATGGCAACGATTCGACTGGTGCTCCGATCTTTTGCGACAATGCTGGGTTCATCTACGACTACTTTGTCTTCGTAATAGATGATGGTGTTGGCGGTGCCGAGATCAATTGCGATCTCTTGCATGAAAAAATTGAACAATCCCATGGTCGGACTTGGCTAAGTGTGGAAGGACAACTGTGAACAATCAAATATAGGCAAGCAAAACCTCGAATTCCACGCTTCTGTGCAGAAAGTATGGCATCTATTTTATTGCCTCAGACGCCAGCTTTTTTTCCACCAATTCGGATGAAATCAATGCCGGAAATGGCGGGTTCCGGTCAAGTACATTGAAACATTATTTTCATTGCAATAATCAATGCTCAATTGGTCCTTGATCGAACCTCCCGGCTGAATGACGGCTGTGATTCCCGCTTCCTTGGCCAGAGCAACGCAATCAGGGAACGGGAAGAACGCGTCTGAAGCCATGACGGCGCCGCTCAAATCAAACCCAAAAGCCTTTGCTTTGACGACAGCTTGTTTGAGTGCATCTACGCGACTGGTCTGTCCCGTTCCGCTGCCGAGCAATTGCCCACCTTTGGCAAACACGATTGTGTTTGACCGGGTGTGCTTCGCCACTTTCATCGCAAACACCAAATCTTGGACTTGAGCATCGCTTGCCGCATGCGTGGTTGCGCGGCTCAAATCGTTTTCATTTTCAGTTTTGGCGTCTGATTGCTGGACGAGGTAACCATTCAAGACAGAACGAACAGTTGTCGCTTGTGGGCTGCAAGGTTTTTGCACCAGCAAAATGCGGTTCTTCTTTTGCTGCAAAATGGTCATTGCGTCCGGTTCAAAGGCAGGGGCAATGGCCACTTCAAAAAACAACTCGTGCATTGCCGAGGCTGTAATAGCATCGATGGGTTTGTTGCAAATCAAAACACCTCCAAATGCAGATACAGGATCGCCTGCAAGCGCATCTTTCCAAGCTTCAGCCACCGTTGAACGTGTGGCTAACCCACATGCGTTGTTGTGCTTCAAAACGGCAAACGTAGGGTCGCCGTCTTGGAATTCGCGCATCAGCTGAACCGCTGAGTCGATGTCCAAAAGGTTGTTGTACGACATCGGTTTTCCATGCAATTGGTCGAACAAAGCGCTGAGGTTTCCAAAGAATCGACCTTCTTGGTGGGGGTTTTCGCCATAACGAAGCGAGGTCGAGAGGCGCTCAGAAAGGTTCAGTTCGTTGACCGTGGTGCCGCCTTGCATCCACTCGTGAATGCGCGTATCGTAGTGGGAACTGATTCTGAACGCCTGCGTTGCCAGGCCTTTGCGATCTTCTCGTGTGGTCTCGCCATTCCCATTTTGAAGCAGTTCAAGAAGCTTGCTGTATTCGTCTTGACTAGGCACAATGACCACATCTTCAAAGTTTTTTGCAGCCGCTCGAATCAGTGAGATTCCACCGATGTCAATTTTTTCAATGACATCGTGATGCGAACCACCTTGCGCCACCGTTTGCTCGAAGGGATAGAGGTCTACGATGACCAAGTCGATATGCGGTAAGTCATACTCTTCCATATGTGCCACATCAGCCTCAAAATTTCTTCGGTTAAGAATGCCTCCGAATACTTTGGGATGCAATGTTTTCACTCGGCCACCAAGGATTGACGGATAGTTGGTCACATCTTCAACAGGAACAACATCGGCTCCCATTTTTTCCAACGCAAGCTGCGTACCTCCGGTGGAATAAATGGTGACCCCCAGTCGTTTTAGCTCACTCACGATGGGTTCCAAACCTTCTTTGTGAAAAACGGAAATGAGAGCGGATTGAATGCGACGTGGTGCGTTCATGATGCAGTGGGTTTCAAAGTGAATCGGTAAGGCACAAAATTACAATTAAACCTGAAACCATAGCGCGTTTCATGCACCTCGAATTAGCTTTGTTGACATGTTGTGGTTACGCCTCCTTGGAGAAAGTTTTGCATTTGCATGGTCTGCCATTGTTACCAACCGCTTGCGCACATTTTTGTCGCTGCTGGGGGTTATGGTGGGAATCTTTATGATTACGGCTGTTTTTGCCGTGGTGGATTCACTTGAAGATGGATTGAAAAACACCTTTAACATCTTGGATGACGAGGTCCTTTTTATCCAAAAATGGCCTTGGACTTTTGGCGAGGATTATCCTTGGTGGAAATATGTGCAGCGCAGGGAGGTCAGCCTAAGTGACATGGATTTGCTGGCAGATCGCTTGGAGTTGGCACAAGATGTGGTTTTTCAATCAAAAGCTGCCTTGCCACTTGAATCTCAAAATAGCCGAATGGAAGGTGTTGGAGTGGTTGCCGTCTCTGAGGGCTATGAGGATGTGATTGCTTTGGACATAGCCAACGGACGATATTTCTCTCCGATTGAGGTGGCTGCAGGACGCAGCGTTGCTGTTGTGGGATACGATGTTGCCATGGAGCTCACAGGAAGAGCGAATCCACTGGGTGAGTCGATCGAGGCGCGTGGTCAGCGGATGGAAATCGTTGGTGTTTTCGCCAAGCAAGGGGTTTCGATGGTGAATGATGGTTTCGATCGTGCCATCGTGATTCCTGCAAAATTTGGTCATCGCATCATGGACTATGGTCGGGGCACCCAGATCATGGTCAAGCCCAAAGAGGGAATTGGCACGGCTGAACTTTCTGATGAAATTGTGCAGCAGTTTCGTTCGGTGCGCCGGTTGCGTCCCTCGGAGGTGGAAGATTTTTCAATCAACCAAATTGGTATGCTTACCTCCATTTTGGATTCCATATTCCAACAAGTGGAATACGGAGGTTGGTTTATTGGCATCTTCGCCATTCTGGTAGGATGTTTCAGTGTGGCGAACATCATGTTTGTAAGTGTTCGGGAGCGAACACGGATAATTGGTGTTCAGAAAGCCATTGGCGCCAAGTCCACCTTTATCTTGATGCAGTTTTTGTTTGAAGCTATAGCTTTGTGTGTCATCGGCGCTCTGTTTGCGCTGCTGGCGATTGAAGGCATTGTCGCTTTGGTGAATGCCATTGATATTGGTTTTGTGATGGTGGTTCGACCTTCGCGCATCATCATCGCTTTGAGTGTGGCAGTTACTTCTGGCTTAGTGGCTGGTCTGGCCCCTGCCAAGAGAGCAGCTAGGATGGAGCCAGTCGAAGCGATGCGCTCCAACGGTTGACCTCCTCCAACCGTAAAAATCTTAAATTTGAGCATGAGAAAAGTACTGATCACTGGAGCGAATGGACAATTGGGTTCGCGGTTGAGCGAGCTGGTTTTGCCGGATGAAGCTTCGGTGGTTGTGTGCGACCGGAAATTACTGGATGTCACAAATTCCGCATCAATACAAGAGGCTCTGGATAAGTTCGAGCCGGAGGTTGTGATCAATGCAGCGGCTTACACCGCGGTCGATCGTGCAGAGGAAGAGGCTGAGTTGGCCCGAGCAGTGAATTCCTCCGGGGTCGGACATCTCGCCCGAATTTGCTCCGCAAAGGGGATTGACCTGATTCATGTAAGTACGGACTATGTTTTTTCAGGCGATCAAAATGAACCGTACCGAACAAACGATGCTCCTGCACCGACAGGTGTTTACGGCGATTCGAAGTGGGAAGGTGAAAAGGCGATTTCAGAGGCGTTTTTGGGAGCAACTCAAAGTCAGTTTTGGATTTTTCGAGTCGCCTGGCTTTACGATTCCCGGGGACAAAACTTTGCCCAGACGATGCTTCGTTTGGGAGCTTCAGGCAAAGCACTCAAAATTGTGGACGATCAGTTGGGTGCTCCAACAGCTGCAGGGCCATTGGCATCAATGCTCATGGAAGTTGCTCAGGATCCAAAATTGCTAAACCCCGGAATGTGGCATTACGGCACATTGGGACCAGCCACGTGGTATGATTTTGCCATGGCCATTTTCGCACATAAAAAAATGGATGTTGATGCAACTCCGTGTGGTTCGGATGCGTATCCCACGCCGGCGAAACGCCCGGCTTACTCTTATCTGGATCCTCATCCATTGATGCAGGCCTTGGGACGATCGCCGCAACATTGGAAAGATCAAATGCAGCAAGTGCTTTAAACGAACGAGAAAATGAACGCAGAAGAACTGAAGGGATTGGCAAGACACCGGGCAGCGGCATGGACGGAAGAGCCTTATGATGCTGGCACTCGCTCGGAGGTGCAGCATATGATGGAGGCTGATGGGGAAGAACTTGTGGAATCATTTTACACAGACCTGGAATTTGGTACAGGTGGCTTAAGGGGTTTGATGGGGCCAGGGACCAACCGGATGAACAGATACACGGTAGCGCAGGCCACGCAGGGCTTGGCTCAGTATGTTTTGAAGGCTCAGCCTCAGAACGCTCGGGTTGCCATTGCTCACGACTCCAGA
Organism: uncultured Flavobacteriales bacterium; assembly: GCA_905479395.1. Taxonomy (GTDB): domain Bacteria; phylum Bacteroidota; class Bacteroidia; order Flavobacteriales_D; family Sanyastnellaceae; genus UA16. The sequence continues at coordinate 28,632 of CAJQMI010000033.1, read as the reverse complement.
AATGGCAGTCCTGAATTTGCGCGAGTTGCGGCTGAAGTGCTGGCGGGCAACGGAATCGAGGTGCATCTTTTTCCAGCTTTGCGGCCCACGCCGCAGCTATCTTTTACGGTGCGTCATTTGAAGTGCACATCAGGGATTGTGATTACCGCTAGCCACAATCCAAAGGAGTACAACGGCTACAAAGTTTATTGGAATGATGGTGGCCAAATCGTTCCGCCCCACGACCATGGTATCATCCAAGAAGTACGAGGCGTGGAAGGGCCAAATGCCGTTCGTTGGGGCAAAGACGAATCATCGCAAAGCCGCATTCACATCACGACTTCAGCGGTGGACGAAGCGTACCTGCAAACAGTCACGGATTTGCGCATGGACCAGAACCTGATAGAAAATGGTTCTGACTTGCCGATTGTTTACACGCCTTTGCACGGAACGGGATCAGTATCGGTGATTCCCGCTTTGGCCCAGGCGGGCTTTAGAAATGTGCACATCGTGGAAAGCCAACGGATTCCTGATGGAAACTTCCCAACGGTGCACAGTCCAAACCCCGAGGAAGGTGCGGCGTTATCTGCAGCGATTGAGTTGGCAAGGGAAGTCAATGCTCAGCTTGTTTTGGGGACAGATCCGGACTCGGATCGTGTGGGGATTGCGGTTCCAGATGCCAAAGCCAGTGGTGGCTGGCGTTTGCTAAATGGCAATGAAACAGGAGCTTTGTTGGTAGACTATGTCGTCAATGGGCGCGCTGCGAATGGAACTTTGAAGCCAGGTTTTGACTTTGTCGCAAAGACCATTGTCACCTCAGATTTGATGGCTGAAATAGGAAAGTCAGCAGGATTGGATGTCCACGAGACATTGACCGGATTCAAGTGGATTGCAGCTGCCATCAGAGAACAAGAGGGCAAAGGGCGATTCGTCGTTGGAGGCGAAGAGAGCTATGGCTATATGATTGGAGATGCAGTCCGAGACAAAGATGCCGTGGCAGCGGCGTGTTTGATTTGTGAGATGGCCCATTCCGCACAACGTGAAGGCCTGGACATGTTGGGAAGATTGGAGCGGATTCACCGCAATCACGGAGCTTATTTGGAAGCGCTGGTTTCACAAACCAAACAAGGACGCGCCGGTAAGAGAGAAATTGCGGAACAAATGGAAACGTTTCGATCCAATCCTCCGGCTAAATTCGGAGATGAACGTGTGGTAGAATTGCGGGATTATCAAGCTCAAACTCAAACGAATTTGATTGAAAATACTTCGCGTCCAATCGAACTGCCTTCTTCCAATGTGATTCAAATAATCACAGAGCATGGTTCGATCGTTACGGCGAGACCCAGCGGAACAGAGCCAAAAATAAAATTCTACTTTTCAGTCCGAATGGACAAAGCATCATTGGCACAAGCATCCAGCTATGACGAGGCCATGCAGATGCTTCAGCACAGAATTGATTCCTTGAAGTCGGCGTTAGGTGTGGGTTGAAAAACGTCGAAGTCTTTGATGTTTAAGCTCTTTGCGATTTAAGGTTGAGCGTTCTCAAATCGTTCCATCCCTTCCTCGACTTTGTCTTGAATTCGTTCGACACCGTCTTGCATGTGATCTCTAATCTCGTCCCATGGGGTGGCACGGTTCATTTCGGGAATGACCAACTCTACGGCTGTTTCGACGAAAGGATACAGAATAGATTCTTCAGCAGCGTCATCGGGAAGCCAACTGCGTGCGCCAAAAACTCCGTCAAGAGCGAAGGTTGTGATCGAAAGCAACAAAATCATCTGGAAGGCACCCAAGGCCAATCCTGCGAGTTTATTGATCACCCCTAATGCAGTGAGATCGACCATTTTTTCTATGATTTTGGCGAGAAAGTGCACGCCAATCACCACCAAAATAAAGGTTAGCACGAACGCTGTCAACTGGACTCCAGTTTCAGACCAATCGACTTCTTTGCTTAGCCAATCGGCTAAACCTTCGGATCCATGAAACCCTGCGAATGTGCCGGCAACCAGTGCAAATAGCGATGCTATCTTAACAATAAAGCCTTTTTGGAACCCTCTGTATAAGGCCCAAGCAAGGGCGATGCTGATGATGGCGTCCAAGGCACCGATGTCACTTGCATTCATATGTCCAATGTAAGGCCTGTGCTGCTGCTTACCTTTGTCTCCATGAAAGTTTCTCCTGCCCTTGTCGTTCGTTCTGCGACACCTGAAGATATGCCTGCAGTGCATGCGCTTATTGTTGAACTTGCTATCTACGAGAGAGCGGGAGATGAAGTTGAGACTACGATGGAGCAACTGACACTGGACGGCTTTGGTCCGCAAGCTATTTTCGAACTGGTTGTAGCTGAGTGGGAAGGGTCGCTTGTAGGGATGGCGCTGTGGTATACAAAGTACAGCACGTGGAAGGGAAAGTGTGGATTTTTGGAAGACCTCGTAGTCCGGGACTCATACCGCGGCAAAGGGATTGGCCGGGCTTTGTTCGAGTCCGTTGCAGAGGAATGCGCGAAGCGTAATTTCGGCAGAATGGAATGGCAGGTGCTGGACTGGAATGAACCGGCTATTGGGTTCTACAAAAAGCTTGGAGCGCAGCTAGATCCGGAATGGCTCAATGGCAAGTTTACACGCAAAGGGTTGAAGCAATTCATGCCTCCGCACTGAAACTTAATTGAAACTTAATTGAAGATTATATTGAGGATGACAAGTACCTAGTACTCGTCCTCGTTGAAGAAGAAATCCTCCTTGCTCGGATAATCGGGCCAGATGTCCTCGATGGTTTCAAAAGCATCACCTTCATCTTCGAGTTGCTGCAAATTTTCGACCACCTCCAGAGGCGCGCCGGTTCGCATTGCGAAGTCGATCAACTCGTCCTTGGTTGCTGGCCAAGGCGCGTCTTCTAAATAGGAAGCCAATTCGAGTGTCCAATACATAGTTTGTGCTCTTGAGCGGGCAAAAATAGAAGAATCGCGATGAGATGCAAGGAAAGAGTACTGAATCAACAAAAAAAGATTGAATTAGAGCACTTAAGCGTTCAATTTTCGGATTTCCAAGGGATCTCAGCAACATTAAGTGCCATGTGCAGTTGCCGGCTCCACATGAAGAAGACGTCACTCAGTCGATTGAGGTAGGGAAGAATACCATCGGGCACTGCGTCCTCTCGAGCCAATGTGATCACTCTTCTTTCTGCCCGTCGACATGTCACCCGGCAAATGTGGCAGGCGGAAATTGCAGGATGTCCACCCGGCAAGAGGAAATTTTTCAGTTCTGGCAGTGATTGATTCACAGCATCCATCCAGTTTTCCATTTCTTGGATTCTCCCTTTCGGAATTGAGGGGAGGTGCTTGACCATCTTTTCGTCAGTGGTTGCCAGATGACTTCCCAATGTGAAGACATCGGATTGCAATTTCTGTAGCCAAGCCACTCCGTCGGAATCAGCAACGAATCCATCAGTAGAACAAAGAAGGCCCATCGCCGCGTTGAGTTCGTCCAATGTGCCATATGCCTCAATGCGCATGTCGTCTTTGTTCAGGCGTTGTCCTCCAAACAAAGATGTTGTGCCATCATCTCCAGTGCGGGTGTATATGCGCATTTATCAATCTTTCTGTTCTGCAAGCTACGAACCCCGGCCCAGAAGCCTAACTTTGAAGGACGCAGCTGAATCATGCAGGTGCATGACCAACCAACTGCAGGAAGGAAATGCTCATTTTTCGCACCACGATGAACGACAAAGAACTAAAGCAACAACGCTACGACGAAGCGTACATGCGCATGGCAACCGAATGGGCCCAACTTTCGCATTGTACGCGGAAGCAGGTGGGTGCGCTTATAGTCAAAGACCGCATGATCATTGCTGACGGTTTCAACGGTTCTCCCAGCGGGTTTCCCAATGTGTGCGAAAACGACGAAGGAGAAACGCATTGGTACGTTTTGCACGCTGAGGCCAATGCGATTACCAAATTGGCACGATCGAACAACAGTGCTGTGGGATCAACCCTTTACATCACGCTTTCACCGTGCAGAGAATGCGCTAAATTGATTCACCAAGCGGGCATCAGTCGCTTGGTGTATCGCAATGAATACAAGGATGCTCAAGGCTTGGAGTTTTTGCAACAAGCGGGGGTTGATTTGGTGCATCTCGAACAACCACGTGCATAAAGCAGTTACAACCTGAGTTAGCACATGGAAACGTCATCTCCCCAAACCTCACGTCCCAAAGCCGCTCCTTCTTGGCAGCCGCTTGCATTTGCAATCGTTCTAATTCTGGGGGTGTGGATAGGACTCCTCTCGGGAGGAGAATCTGCAGGCACCTTCGCGCCGGGCTCTCCTCGAAGTGCCTTAAACGGGGTTCTAGATCGTGTGGAACAAACGTATGTTGACCCTGTGATGAGGGATGAGTTGGAGCAAATTGCTCTCGAAGCGGTGTTGAATGAATTGGATCCTCATACGTTGTTTCTATCATCCCAGGAATTGGCTGAAATGGCCGAACCAATGGAAGGTAATTTTGAAGGCATAGGTGTTGAATTCATTATTCAGGATGACACGCTTATGGTGGTGGCAGCGATTTCAGGGGGGCCAGCAGAAAAAGCAGGTGTGCGCGCTGGTGACCGCATTTTGCAGGTAGATTCAGTTGCTATATCGGGGCCTGAACTGAACAATCGAAAAGTGATGGAGTTGCTGAAAGGGCCAAGAAACACAAAAGTTCGCGTGGGTGTGCCGAGGAGCGAAGGGCTGGAGCAAATTCTATTGAAAAGAGACCGGATTCCCATCCACAGTGTTGTTTCCGCTTTTGGCATCGATTCCGATCGCGGTTATATCAAGGTTGTTCGCTTTGCACAGAACACTGCGGAGGAGTTTGAAGACGCAATGGTCAAGCTGGATCAATTAGGGGTGAAGCAAGTAATTGTAGATCTGCGGGGCAATGGTGGCGGATATTTGAATGCCGTTGTTCCGATGGTTGAATCTTTTTTAAGGGAAGGTCAATTGGTGGTCTATACCGAAGGTGAGCATGTGCCTCGACGCACCTATGAAACACGACGGGATGGAAGATGGGCGGATTGGGATTTGGCTGTTTTGGTGGATGAATCATCGGCATCTGCGAGTGAAATTTTTGCGGGTGCCATCCAAGATCATGACCGCGGAATAATCCTTGGCAGGCGAACGTTTGGGAAGGGCTTGGTCCAAGAAGAGTTTTCAATTTCCAACCTCGGGGCATTGCGACTCACGGTGGCGCGGTTTTATACGCCAACAGGCAGAGCTATTCAAAAACCATATGGATCAGACATTGAATATGCCGACGACTACTTCATGCGTTATGAACGAGGTGAGCTGTTTGAAGAGGATAGCATTCTAAAGCTGGACGCAGATTCCTTGACATTTCAGACTCCAAAAGGCAAAGTGGTGCAAGGTTTGGGAGGAATTACGCCAGATGTATTCATCCCTTTGGATACAGCCGGCTTATCAAGCTTCATGTCAGACCTGAGTTGGTCGGGAGTATTGCGTGATGCAGCCTTTTCTTTTGTGGACGCACACCGAAATGAATGGTTTGTAACCAAAGTTGAATCAGCGAGTGCTGACCTTTGGAAGGTCGAAGGATGGAACCATTTGATGGCTGCTGCACGCGAAAATGATTTTGAAATACCGACCCTGCAGGCTTCAGAGCGAGCGGCTTTGGAACAGCGCTTTGCTTCCCAAGTTCTCCGCAATGCCTTTGGCGAGGCAGCATTTCACGAGCACTCTATTCAATTCGATCAAGAATTTACAACGGCGATTTATTGGCTTCAGCATACAGATGCTTTGGTCGTCATCGAAGGTCAATTATCTTTGCAACTGGACAACAACAAACATTAATACATCATAACATGGCTTTTGAACTACCCGCACTGCCTTACGCATACGACGCACTTGAACCGCACATCGATGCACGCACGATGGAAATCCACCACGGAAAGCACCATGCTGGCTACACGAGCAAACTAAATGCTGCAATCGCTGGCACTGAAATGGAAGGAAAATCCATTGAAGAATTGCTTGCACAGCATGCGGATCACGCCGGTGTCCGAAACAATGGAGGAGGCTTCTACAATCACACCTTGTTCTGGAGCATCATGTCTCCTAACGGAGGAGGTGCACCAACTGGCGGTTTGGCTGCAGCCATTGATTCAGATCTCGGCGGAATGGAAAAATTCCAGCAATCTTTTGCTCAAGCTGCAGGGACGCGTTTTGGTTCGGGCTGGGCATGGTTGTGCGTAAAGAATGGAAAGTTGGCTGTTTGCTCTTCTGCCAATCAAGACAATCCGCTGATGGAAGGCGTGGGTTGCGGAGGCACACCAGTTTTAGGATTGGATGTATGGGAGCATGCTTACTACCTCAACTACCAAAATCGGCGCCCCGATTATATCGCTGCATTCTTCAATGTCATTGATTGGAATGCTGTTGCGGAACGCTTTCAAGCTGCTCGCGGGTGAAGCAACACTTGATTCTTGTTGCCGGAGGAACCGGAACGCGCATGCAGCAGCCAGTTGCAAAGCAATTTATCTTGTTGAAGGGTCAACCGCTTATGTGGTGGACCCTTCAGCGCTTCCGGGCAGCCTTGGGAGATCAATTGGAAGTGGTTCTGGTCTTGCATAAAAGCTTGGTGCAGGACTTTCACAATTTGGAGGAGAAGCACGGGCCTGCAGGTGTAAATCACGTGGTAATAGGCGGTGCAGAACGCTGGCATTCCGTCCTGAATGGACTCAATGCATTGCCCGATGAAGGAGTGGTCGGAATCCACGATGCGGTGCGACCTTTTGTTGCGAAAGACACGATTCGCAATTGTTTCAATACGGCAGCAGACGCAGGCTCAGCTGTTCCGGTAGTTCCGGTCAAAGACAGCATCCGGGAAGTGCATGGTGCGGGTTCACATGCAGTCACTCGGGAGAGATTGCGCGCGGTGCAAACACCGCAATGCTTTGATATTCAATTGCTAAAATCAGCGTATGGATCGGGATTTCGAGAGGAATTTACCGATGATGCGAGCGTCTTTGAATACGCGGGACATTCCATTCACCTCGTGGAGGGAGATTACCAAAACATCAAAATCACCACCCCGGAGGACTTGTTGATCGCTCGTGCTTTTGTTGACGGCTTTTCGAAAGACTGATTAACAAGTAGGGTGTTTTTCAGGCCATTGTGAGTGGCTTCGAATCCAGCGGATTCCATAGATGCCAATGGCCAATGCCACGGCAGCAAAGGCGTAATCACCCAATTCCCAAGTGCCACTTGCATTCATCTCTTCTTGGATGAACGCTTCTCCGTAAACCGCGGCCATCACGATGGCTCCGGCATTGTTGAAGAAGTGCGCTGCAATAGCCGGCCAGAGGCTTCCGCTGTAGACGACGAGGTATCCAAGTCCCGCTCCAATGATCATCCGTGGCAAAAATCCGTGGAATTGCAGATGAATGGCACTGAATAAAAAAGCCCCCATCCAGACGCCTGCATGGATGTTGTTGGTCCAACGTGCAGTGAGCGGTTGAATGATTCCGCGAAAGGCGAATTCTTCGCAGATTGCGGGGAGCAAGGCCACAGTAATGATCGTTGCTGGGAATTGCCAAGCGGCATCAAAAGTGAGCAATGATGCGGTGACTTGAGCCGCTACCGCCTCATAGTGATTGATTGATTCAGCAAGGGTTTCGGGCATAAACTCGAGCAACAGTCCGTTGGCTCGAAACGTCAGATCAATCAACGGTTGAACAGCCCAAGCCATAGCAAAAGCGCAAAGCCACCACCCTGGCTTTGGAGCCCGCAGATTCAGAAATGTTCTGCCTGCAAACAACTTTTGAGCGATCCAGGCCATGAGGCCAAAAGAGACCAGCTGGTTGACGCCGTTGATGATGAGGTTGTAGATCTTTCCTTCATCAGACGCAGCATCGTTCGCAAAGGCCATTGCTTGCTCCACAGAATGTCCTTGAAGGGCGGCTAGAGCTGCAAATCCCCCTCCAGAGGCTAGGGCCATTCCTACGAGCACCATGCAAAAAAAGAAAATCAATTGCCCAAAAGGGTGCATCGTTTGAAAGGCGGTTCGGATCATGGCTTAATTTTGCAGTCGGAGAATTCCAAACCGCAAGTTCGTGGATTGAGCGGAATTGTCCACCCGAAAGATAAAATGGTCCGCATAGCAGACATCGATATTGCAGAATTTCCTCTGCTTTTGGCGCCCATGGAAGATGTGAGCGACCCGCCGTTTCGTGCCTTGTGCAAGAAATACGGGGCGGATTTGATGTACACGGAGTTCATCAGTTCAGAAGGATTGATCCGCGATGCAGCCAAAAGCCGAGCGAAGCTGGATATTTTCGAATACGAGCGTCCTGTTGGCATCCAGATTTTTGGAAGTGAAATCGAGTCGATGCGCCAAGCAACCGCCATTACGGAGCAAGCGCAACCGGATATCATTGACATCAATTACGGTTGCCCTGTAAAAAAGGTCGCATGCAAAGGAGCTGGAGCGGGCATCCTGCAGGATATTCCTAAGATGGTGGCCATGACCAAAGAAATCGTCAACAGCACATCGCTTCCTGTCACCGTCAAAACACGGCTTGGCTGGGACGATCAATCCAAGTTCATCGTAGAGGTAGCAGAGCGGCTCCAGGACGTCGGCATCAAAGCCATCAGTATTCATGGCCGAACACGCGCACAGATGTACAAAGGCGAGGCCGATTGGAGCCTAATTTCCGAGGTCAAGAACAATCCACGGATGCAGATTCCCGTCTTTGGAAACGGCGACATCAACTCTCCTCAAAAGGCAGTTGAGTACAAGGAACGCTACGGAATTGACGGAATCATGATTGGACGGGCGAGCATTGGCGCGCCTTGGGTCTTCCGTGAGATCAAACATTACATGGCCACTGGCGAAATCCTCGATCCGCCTGACATGCAAGAACGTGTCGCGGTGGCTCGGGAGCATTTTGATAAGGGTGTCGCGTGGAAAGGCGAGCGGCTGGGCATTGTGGAAATGCGCCGTCATTATGCCAACTACTTCAAAGGGCTAAAAGATTTCAAGTCGCACCGATTGGACTTGGTGACCATGGATGAGGTAGACGCTATCCGTGATAAACTGGATACCTTGGCAACCATGCCGTTTGAAAAAGCCGTTTAATTCTAGTGCTCAGGAATCGATTAAATGAAGCGGTGGACGAGGTTGCGAACCATCCATCCTGACCCGATTCCGCCGATGATTACGACGATGGAGAGTGTGCCTGCGACGTCCAGCATTTCCAGTGAAACGGGATAGGACGGAATCACAGAACCTTGGAGTTTGACCCAACCGAAATGTTGTTGACCGAGCACCAGTAGGATTCCGGTTGCTGCGCCGAAAACACCACCAATGGTGTTGATCATTACACCCTGAAGTGCAAAGACCTGTTCGAGCCTCCAGCCTGTTAGTCCCATTGCATTCAGGACCTCCATGTCCTGTCGTTTGTCCAACAGCATCATCGTCAACGACGCCATGACGTTAAAAGCTGCAACGACGAGGATGAAACTCAATATGACAAACGTGGCCCATTTTTCGGCACGATTGGTTTGCGTGATAAGCTTGTTTTTATCCGAACGGGTGCGCACAGTCCAGTCGAGGCCTTCGGATGTCAGTCCATCACGGATTGCATGAGCAGCAACATCTTCAGAGACTCCAGGTGCCAATCCCAACTCGTAACGAGAGACCGTCGAATCTTTTGAAAACAGTTCCCTTGCAAAGTCAAGAGGTGCTAAGATGTATTTGCGGTCAATTTCGGCATTGATTGAGAATACGTCACATGCAAAGGCGCGTTCTGCCTGAAAGGCTTTTTCCTTGTAGCGTGTAAGTTTTTTTCCGGGAATGGGTGCTCGAAGCAGGAGTGAGGCGCGTTGTCCTTCGTCTTGGATGGAATTTAATCCAAGGATGTTTTTTACGCCAAGTCCCAAGACCAAACAGGCAGGCGACTGGTTCCAGTCATGATTCCAATCACCTGAACGGACGGCAGATGCGATGGGTGTGGTCTTGAGCAATGTGGAGTCAAATGCCAACACTGCGCATACATGGGGTTGGTTTCCCGCCCAAGACACAATGGCCTCCCCTTCAATGACCGGTGCTGCGGCAAAAATCACAGGGTTTTCAGAGTCTGGGCCGAATGATTTTTCAAGCCAAACTCCCGCATTCTCAGGGAGTGAAGAGCCCGTGAGGGGAACAACGGCGACTGGTGCGTCAAGCGTGCCAAATAAGTCGGATACGACCTCCTCAATTCCATTGAAAGCGCTCAGGATTGCAATCATTGCCGCTGTCACCGCGGCGATGACAAACATTGAGATGCCTGATATGAGGTGGGTCAGGCTCTTGGACCGACGTGCCGAGGCATAGCGCCATGCGAGACGTAGTGGAAGTTTCACGTCGGGCTTTATTGGTTCAGCGCATTGTTGATTGACTCGTAATAATCAATGCTGTCATCCAGATAGAAATTGAGCTCAGGAATGACACGGACTTGCTTCCCAATTTTATCACTCAAGGCTTTTCGCACCCGCCATCCCTCTTGTCTTACAGCTTCTAAAGCTACTTTTTTGTCAGGCACCGCCATGAAACTAAGGTAGACTTTGGCTAAACCTAAGTCGGGTGACATCCGAACTTGCGTCACGGATATGAACATTCCTGCAAACCAAGAACTGCTATTTTGCTGAAACAAAACACTCAAATCTCGCCGAATCAGTTCGGCTACTTTTTCTTGTCGGATGGCTGCCATGGTGCAAATGTCGCAAACTCAGAGCAACTCCCACCCTGCATGATCGCATTCAATAAAGAAAGTTGTGATACGGGTATCGTTTGATGTGAATCTCTTTGACGGCTTCGAATACTTTATGGCGCAATTCGTCGAGTCCGGTCTTTTGAACCGCTGAAATAAACATCACATCGCGATCAACGCTTTCGAAGCGTTCCCTCAATCCTGCGATTTGATCTTCGCGGGTGGGGCCAAACGGATCCTCTTCCAACCGATCAATTTTATTGAAGACAATCATCGAAGGTTTGTCATCGCTGCCAATTTCAGCCAAGGTGCTTTCAACGATGGTGAGGTGTTCTTCGAACTGCGGGTGGCTCACATCGATGACGTGCAGTAGCAAGTCACTCTCCCTTGTCTCGTCCAGTGTGGACTTGAAGCTTTCGATCAGTTGATGAGGTAGTTTTCGGATGAATCCGACGGTATCACTGAGCAGGAAAGGGAGATTTTGAAGGACCACTTTTCTGACCGTTGTATCGAGCGTTGCAAACAGCTTGTCTTCGGCGAAAACCTTGCTCTTTGAGATCAAGGTCATCAAAGTGCTTTTCCCGGCATTGGTATAACCGACAAGGGCCACGCGCACCAAAGCGCCTCGATTTCCACGTTGAGTGGACATCTGCTTATCGATGGACTTCAACTCCTTTTTGAGGTGTGAGATACGGTCTCGAATGATTCTGCGGTCCGTTTCAATTTCCTTTTCGCCAGGGCCTTTCATACCGATTCCACCTTTTTGCTTTTGCAAGTGCGTCCACATGTTGGTCAGCCGTGGCAAAAGGTATTGGTATTGGGCCAACTCTACCTGTGTTTTGGCATGGGCGGTTCTCGCTCGCTGGGCAAAAATGTCCAGGATTAGATTCGGCCGATCGAGGATTTTTCGTTCGGGGATTTCACGCTCGATGTTTCTCAATTGCGTTGGACTCAGCTCATCGTCAAAAATGAGCATGTCTACGTCCTTGTCTTCAACGAATTCTTTGATTTCTTGGAGTTTTCCGCTGCCCACGAAAGTCCGTGTATCGGGCCGATCCAACCCTTGAACAAAGGTTCTAAGAGAAGTTGCTTCAGCAGTGGTGGCTAAAAACGCCAATTCCTCGAGGTGTTCCTCAACCGTGTCCCGCGATTCTCTTCCTGTGATCAACCCAATCAAGATGCACGTTTCGGGTTCCGGAGCAGTGGAGTGCGATTTCTTTTTGTCTAGCATGATCGAGTCAGTCCCTGAATTCTTCAATATAAGCCGCTACACCGCGTATGGTTGCGGCATCGAGTATGCCTTTCTGAGGAGGCATCGTTCCTTTTCCGTACGAGATGATTGCAACACGTTCTTCCAGGCTCATTTTTGATTCGCTGAGATCGGGTGCCTTGGAGGCCATGAGTTTGCCGTCGTTCCCATGGCAAAGCGAACATTTCATGGTGTAGGCTCGCTTGATCGCTGCAAATGAGGGCTGATTGGTCGCTTTGGAATTCTGTTCCGAAGGAGGTTCGCTCGAGCCACATTGGGTCAGCATCAAGATGGACAAAACGCCCACAAGCAGGCGAGTGCGCTTCAATGTTCCGAAATCATCCAATTTAGAACCAACCATAAGCTTCAAAACCTGGTCGAATCGGCCAAGGGATGCTGGCGATGATTACCACGAAGGCAAGGAGAAAGTAACGCAATTGCCGCTGATTCTTCAACTCGTCCGTATTGGCTCGCTTCACAAGGCTGTGTCCCAAAGTGCCGAATAGAATGGCTATGAGCATGCCAACCAAGTGTTCAACGGTAAAAAATCGCATGACCGTGGACGACATCACTCCCGGTGATCCCAACAGGCCAGCCCATCCTTTCATGAAGTAAAGTGCAAGTCCCAGAAGCAATTGCACATGGAGGCTGATCATGGAGAACAAGCCAAGTTTTGCTTGACCAGCGGAAAATCCGCTTCCGTTGCGTTTGGCTGACCAAGCTTTAAAGATGGTAACGACAATAAGGGCGAGTACAACCCAGCGCATTGCGCTGTGCAGGTGTTGGAATCCGGTAATCATGCGTCAAAGATAACGCCTTATCGGGTGTCGATTAGACGATTCCCTGATCGATCATTGCATCCGCAACTTTCACAAAACCAGCGATGTTTGCACCTTTCACGTAATCAACGTAGCCGTCCGCATCTTTTCCGTAGGCGACACATTGTTTGTGAATGTCTTTCATGATGGTTAGCAACCGTTGGTCCACTTCTTCGCGCGACCAGCTCAATCGCAGGCTGTTTTGGGACATTTCTAAGCCACTTGTAGCCACGCCACCAGCGTTGGAGGCTTTGCCCGGGGCAAATAAGACCTTTGCAGCTTGAAACGCCTCAATGGCCTCTGGTGTGCTTGGCATATTTGCTCCTTCCGCTACAACCATGCAGCCATTGGAAACGAGTTTCGATGCGTCAGCGGCTTCCAATTCATTTTGAGTAGCGCAAGGGAACGCGGCATCGCAATTGATGGACCAAGGACGTTCTCCAGCGTGATAAGTTGATCCAGGATGGGCGTCTGTGTATTCTGAAATCCGCCCTCGACGGACATTTTTCAAATCCATAACCCAGGCCAGTTTCGCCTCGTCAATGCCATTTGAGTCATGGATAAATCCTCCGGAATCTGACATGGTCAGCACCTTGCCTCCCATTTGAATCACTTTTTCTGCAGCATACTGCGCGACATTTCCTGATCCGGAAATGACCACGTCTTTGCCCGAAAGATCTTCTCCTTTGGTCCCAAGCATTTCCGCGGCAAAGTATACAGCGCCGTACCCGGTGGCCTCTGGACGGATCAAAGATCCACCCCAATTGCGGCCCTTGCCTGTTAAAACGCCTGTGAATTCATTTCTCAGCCGCTTGTATTGACCAAACATGTATCCAATTTCTCGGCCACCGACGCCAATATCGCCAGCGGGAACATCTGTGTTTGGGCCGATGTGCCGCGACAACTCGGTCATGAAGCTTTGGCAGAATTGCATGACCTCACGATCTGATTTTCCTTTGGGATTGAAATCGGCACCGCCTTTTCCTCCTCCCATGGGAAGCGTGGTCAAGCTATTTTTAAACACCTGTTCGAAGCCCAAAAATTTCAGGACGCTCAAGTTGACAGTCGGATGGAAGCGAAGCCCTCCTTTGTAGGGACCAATCGCGGAGTTGAACTCAACTCTGTACCCGCGATTGACTTGCACATTTCCATGGTCATCCATCCAGGGCACCCTGAACATGATCACACGTTCGGGTTCCACCATGCGCTTGAGGATTTTTTCCTCCGCATACTTTGGATGATTGGCAATAAAAGGAATGACGGTTTCGGCAACTTCTTGGACCGCTTGGATGAACTCAGGTTCATGCGGATTTTGAGAGGCGACTTCATTCATGAAGTTCTGAACCTGCTCGTGGAGAGAATGGGTCATCAACGTGTCTATTAACGTTAGCGGTACAAAGCTAATTCACAAGGAAGAAGTTCGGCCTCCATCTACAGGTAAATTCACCCCTGATATGTAACTCGCTGAGGGAGAGGCTAAAAAGGCGATGGCGCGACCCACTTCTTCGGGATTTCCAGTGCGTTTCATGGGCACAGCATTCGCCATTTGCTGTCGAATTTCTGCAGAAGAGGTATTTGTCTTGGTTGATTTGTTCTCAATGATTTGATCCAGTCGAGCGGTGTTGGTAGCGCCAGGAAGGACGTTATTCACCGTTATTCCGTGAACCCCCACTTCATTCGCCCATGTTTTCGCCCAACTGGCAACAGCGCCCCGGATGGTGTTGCTCACGCCCAAATTTGGCAGTGGTTGTTTCACGCTCGTGCTGATGACATTGATGATCCTTCCGTACCCAGCAGATTTCATGCCGGGTAGCACAGCTTGAGCCAAGATTTGATTGCAGACGAGGTGCTGTTCAAAGGTATTTCGGAAGGCGTCAATTTCAGCATCGACGATAGGACCTCCAGCGGGACCTCCCGTGTTGTTGACGAGGATGTGAATGGGTTCTTTTTCTACAATTCTCTTGATGGCTTCTTGAACGTTCGACGGCTTGCTAAAATCAGCTACCGCGAATCCGTGATCGATGTTTCCTGGAAGCTTGGCATGCGCTTCTTTGAGCCTCTGCTCATTGCGCGCAAGCAGGACGATTCGCGCGCCCAATCCCGCAAGATGCGAAGCCGCAGCCCAGCCGATGCCCTGCGTTGAACCACACACCACCGCGGTTTTTCCCGACAGATTGAGTGGCATCCATTCGTTGTGTTCATTTGACATGCGGCGAATTTAGGACAGCAGCGCTCAAATCATGCTGTACATTTGAAACACACGCGAATGATTATGAAACGAATCGAACACATCGGCATTGCCGTCAGAGACTTGGAGTCGGCAGAGCGCATTTTCGAGGACATTCTCGGGAAACCAGCCTTCAAGCGCGAAAGTGTGCCTTCGGAATCTGTGAACGTGAGTTTTTTTCAAACTGGGGAGAGCAAAGTGGAGTTGTTGCAGTCTACCTCTGCTGATGGTCCGATTGCAAAACACATTGAGAAACGGGGAGAAGGTTTGCACCACCTTGCCTTTGCAGTGGATGATTTGAATGATGAAATTCAACGGCTTAAATCGCTCGGCTATCGGTTGGTGAGCGGACCAAAAGAGGGTGCTGATCAGAAAGTAATTGCATTCTTGCACCCCGCAGACTCATCCAAAGTCTTGGTGGAACTGTGTGCTGAACGATCCGAATAAGATTGGTTCAGCCCTTGCGGCGCGTCTTTTTCATTTTCCGCTGCATGGCAGGATTGAACAGAGGCATCGCTTCGTTGCCTAAATTTTTCCCCGCGCAAGAGATGTCGGGTTTGTCACGGAGAAAATCCCATTGAAGGGTCAGATGTGCAGATTTAAAAGTGCCTTCGTAGCGGTCAATGCGTCCTCCGCCATCACTTGCCAGTGGCATTAGTTGCAGGGCGTCAGTCTGGGCAATGATGCGCAAGTAGCGACCTGCTCGGGTTCTCACTCCAACTCCAAGACCCAACTCCAAGGCCAATCGGTGGCGAGCGGGTTCAGGCCGGTCCACAAAACGATTTACAGGTCCAGTTCGCTCGAAATCAACGGCCCACTCGGCATCCCATCCTATTCCCATCTGTGCCTCCAAAAAGAAATCAGGCTTTATTTCAATGGCGCGATGAAAGCGAAGGGTGAGTTCGGAGACGATGCCGGCTGCGCTGAAATCCGATGATGTGTCAGAAACCAAAACACCGACGGAGTCAGCTATGGCTCCTGTAAAAATAGAAGTCGCTTGGTGTTTGCTTCCTTCCAATTGAATGCTAACACGGTCCCAGAGAATGGGGCGTTTGGCCACGTGCCAAAATCCCACGCCTAACCTTAAACCCATGGAGCCTTGGTGATCCCATCGTCCAGTGTGAAGGGTGTCAATTTGGTCAAGTTCGTTGACGACTGTGAGCACCGAAACCGCTTCTTGTGGATTGGGATGAAGCCAATGGACGCCGGCCCCAAGGGTCAATCCATTGCCTCGAAATTGGTTGCGTTGTGCATCAAAGAGCTGGTTAGATTGCGCACAGGCTTGATGTGTCAGGCCAAGGAATGCTATCAAAAGCGCCCCAATCGCCCCGAATTTATTCCGGAAAGGACCGATTTTGTTCATGCTGTGGTTTCCCAGCGTTGGATGATTTCCTCAAAGAGTGCAGGCGTATTCCAATTTTCAGATAGTCCAGGCCGATCCAAAATGGACTCCATGATGTCATCTTGCCGTTTTCCTGCTGCCAGCGCCTGTTCATAAGGGGTGTGGCTGAAAGTAACTTGTGAGTACAGTGGCAACCATCTCCCCGGGTAGTGGACGGCCATTTGCGCTTCGATTTTTTTACGTAAAAGGAAACGCGGGTCTCCAGTCTTGTCGCGCATCTCGATGTAATTTCGGAGAGCGAGCTCGAGGATTGCGTCTCCGGAAGGCTTCCTCGCTGCTGAGTACTGCTCCAAAACATTGCTCCAGTCGGAGGCGCCGGACATTTCATCCATCAATTCACTCAAGACGGAACAATCTTCCATTCCACTGTTCATTCCTTGACCATAGAAGGGCACAATAGCGTGTGCAGAGTCTCCCATCAAGCAAATTCGTTCCCCCTTGTGCCAAGGGTTGCAACGGGTCATGACAAGTGAGCTGGTCGGATTGGCTAGCCATTGATCTGCATAATCAGGTACCAGTGGAATGACATCTGCAAAGTGCGATTCAAAGTATTTGCGCACGCGAACTTCGTCCTCCAAATTGTTCAATCCATTTTCCCCATCGTATGGAGCAAATACAGTGCATGTAAAGGTTCCATCTGGATTGGGGAGGGCCATGAGCATGAATTCACCACGGGGCCAAATGTGCAAGGCGTCTGATTCCATTTTGAAGTCGCCGTTGGCCATAGGCCTCATCTCGATTTCCTTGTAACCATGTGTCAAATAGCGCTGTTCAAAGTCGAATCGATCGGTGCGGGTCATTTTTTGTCGGACAGCACTGAACGCACCATCGGTTCCAAATACCCGGTCGAATTTTTGCTCGTTTTGTTGACCATCACGGTTGCGCAGGGTCACGCGCGCTTGCTCCAAATCAACGTCTTCGCATTGTTGACCAAAGTGGTAGGCCACATCACGGTGTGCTTCGCTTTTTTCCACGAGCAGTTTGTTGAGCAATCCTCGGGAAACGGAATAAATGCATTGGGGATCGTCGAACAATCCTTTCTCATTGGGAAGTCCATAAGGCTGTCTCGTCAATGCTCCATCTGTGGCATGCATGGTCCGATGGGTAATGGGCAGTGCGATTTTTCGCACTTCTTCCGCAATCCCCGCTTTTTCCAACGCACGCCACCCTCGGTTGCTGAGCGCAAGGTTGATGCTCCTTCCACCCTTGTATGAACCTACTCTTGGATCTGGTCGTCGTTCGTAAATGTCCACACGATGACCACGCTGGGCCAACATCAGTGCCCAAAGACTTCCGACCAGGCCTGCACCAATGACGGCCATGTGTTCAGAGGGGATGGAGGACTTGATTTGTGCCATCGTTTAACCCATTACTTTTCGCATCGCTTGATCGAGATCTGCGATCAAATCATCAGCATCTTCCACACCAACGCTGAGTCGGATGAAGCCATCTGAAATCCCCAATTCTTCGCGAATCTCAGCGGGCACACTTGCATGTGTCATCGCCGCAGGGTGTTCGATCAATGATTCCACACCGCCAAGGGATTCAGCCAATGCAAAGAGCTCCGTTGTGGCTGCAAATTTCATGGCCTGATCCAAGTTATTTCCGGCCAATTCGAAAGCGATCATGCCACCGAAGTCATCCATTTGGCGCGCGGCAATTTCATGCCCAGGGTGATCCTCAAAACCTGGCCAGTATACTTTTCCAACATTTGGATTGGCCTTGAGCCAGTGGGCAATTTTCTTGCCGTTCAGGCAATGTCTTTCAACGCGGAGGTGCAATGTCTTGAGACCTCGCAGCACGAGGAATGAATCGAAGGGCTGAGCAATTGCTCCGCAATTGTTTTGAATGGTGCGCAAAGCAGCGTCAACCGTCTCATCCTTGGTGATCAATGCACCCATGACGACGTCACTGTGACCGCCCATGTATTTGGTGACAGAGTGCATCACTATGTCTGCACCGTGTTCCAATGGTCGCTGAAGCATTGGAGAAGCAAACGTGTTGTCTACTGCCAAAAGCACACCTCGTGGATTCGTTATCCGAGCAATGGCAGCAATGTCAGTGATTTGCATCAACGGATTGGTCGGACTCTCGAGCCAAACCAATTTGGTGCGATCGTTCATCGCAGCTTCCACCAATTCAGGCTTTTGCGTGTCTATGAAATGAAAGACCAGCCCCATGGGTGCGTGATTGGTGCGAAACAATCGGGCAGTACCGCCATACAAGTCTTGGCCAGCGATGATTTCATCTCCGGGCTTCAAGGTCTTGAGGACCGCATCAATCGCAGCCAAACCAGAAGCAAAAGCCAGGCCGTGCGTTCCACTTTCGAGTTCCGCGAAAGCAGATTCTAGAGCGGCACGTGTAGGATTGGAGCTTCGAGAATATTCCCACCCTTTGTGGACTCCCACAGCCTCTTGAATGTAAGTCGAGGTCTGAAAGATTGGCGTCATAATCGCCCCGGTTGATGGGTCCGGTTCCACCCCAGCATGGACCGCTCGGGTGCCTTTGCCAATTTGTTTGTTTGCTTTCATAGTTAGGTCAAAGTTAAGCCGCCGCAATCGGTTCCCGTTGCGGTGACTGATTTCGTGTCTTCAGGAGCCATCGCGGGAGCACGAATGCACCGAGAACGAGGTATAAGAAATACGTTGCGATGCGCCAGATTAATATAACAACAGCCATGTATGCGATTCCCATGAGATCTGAGGTTACTGCCGACAAGCCAAGTTCAGCAGCACCTGAAGAACCAGGTGTTGGGCTGATGGTCAGCACCAACCACAAAACCAGTTGCCGGGCGATCAATGCTGCATGTGGGACGCTGCTGTAAAAAATTAGAAACACCATATTAAGCGTTGCGAATCGAGCGCACCAACTTGCACAGGTGGCGAGAAAAGCTTTGCCCCAAAAGGCACGTGTGGAATGCCGCATTGCTTCAGAGGCTTCCAATAAATCATCTGCCCATCTGGCGATGCGGGGTTTCCATTTGCGAAGGGTTTTCCATTCACTCCCACGTATGAGGTTTTTGTGGGTGGTTTGTGGGCGCAAGATCAAGCCCCAGAAAATGATGCTTGTCAAGCATCCTATGAAGACATAGGCCACGCCGAAGAGCCCTGCCAGACTTCCCTCAACACCACCAATATCGGCCGCTATGGCAGGAAAAATGGCATGATCAGAAAGCACAGCGATGCCAAACATCAATGGCACTGCGAGCAGGTAAAAGAGTTCGTCCATCAATGCAGTTGCGAATACGGTTGCGAGGCTTTTTCCCCATCGCATGCCTTCTCGTTTTAAGATCCAAACAGCTGCTGCAGATCCACCAACAACACTAGGTGTCAAGGCCGAAGCGAGTTCCCAAAGCATGATGCTATCGAAAGATTGGCGCCAACTCATTCGCCCTTGAGATAAAATACGCAGCCGGTAGATGTAGCCCAAATCGCGTAAAATGATGCAAATGAGCAACCCAATGGTTGCAGCACTAGCTCTGGTACTCCAGGAAAAAGAACGCAACAAATCCAGTGGGTGAATTGGAAGCTGAGTGATGGGGTCAATGATTTCTTGCCGCAACCACCACCAAGCAACCGCAACAGTCGATGCAATTCCAATCACCACAGGCCAAATCCAGCGTTGCCAGCGAAATGGGGTGGTATTGGAAGATGCCATGCCCACAAGTTAAAGCCTTTACTCGCCTCTTTCAAGCATATACATGGCTGCCTTCCGAACAGTTTTGGCACATCTCAATGCTGGAACGAGCATGAAAAATTTGAGCGCGAAAAGCGTCGTATTGAGGGCTGAACCAGATGCTTTCGAATGATTGTTCTCCGAAAGTTCCCATGGCATGCTCCGCATCTTTGTCAAAGCAGCAAGGCACGATTCGGCCATCCCATGTCATGACGCAACCTTGCCACATTCGCCAGCATTCATCGCGAAAGGCATTTCGAATGGTCCAGGTTCCCTCAACATCACGGTCGTATCGTCGGAGTTTCGGATCTTTTGTGAGCAACGGGTGTCCATCTTCTGGAGCGTCGATTTGGGCGGTTTTGATGACCAATTCGTCCACGCCGATTTGCTTGGCCATGGCTTCGATTTCATCGAGTTGATGTTCGTTGGGTCCGACAACCAAAAACTGCCAAACAACATGGGGCAGTCCGCTCCTTGAATTTCGCCGAGCCCGCAACATATTTTCAGTTCCTTCGATTACTTTTTCAAGTTTTCCACCTATGCGGTATGATTCATAGGTGTCCTGCGTCGTACCGTCAATGCTAATGATCAGTCGATTCAAGCCTGATTCAACAATCGCTTCGCAACGCTCAGGCCTCAGAAAGTGCGCATTGGTAGAAGTTGAGGTGTAAACCCCATGCTCTCGGCCAAGGCGAACCAATTCATCCATGCCTTTGTGCAGGTAGGGTTCTCCTTGGAAATAGAGGTTGAGGTAGGCCAGGCGAGGCCCAACTTCTTTCATCAATTCGGCGAGCAACTCGGTTTGCAGCATGCCCGTGGGCCGTGTAAATGACCGCAAACCCGACGGGCATTCGGGACATCGTAAGTTGCAAGAAGTGGTTGGCTCGACACTTAGGCTCATTGGCCAAGCTTTTTGAGGAACTGTTTTGCCTCTTTGCATGGCCTTATAGCCCTGATGCAAAGCCCAGGCATTTTGGATTCGTTTTGCATTAAGCGGTTGCATTCGCCGCCATCGATCCCGAACCACACGATTCCCGTTTTGCCACCCGTTCCTCATGGTATCAAAGTTAACTCTTCCTGTTCTTGTTGCGGTGGTTCGAGTTGTTCGATTTAATTTCGCTTGCATGATTGCATTGGGAGATACACTGATTTCAGAGGACGTTTTTGAAGCCATGTTTGCATGTGACCTTTCCAAATGCAAGGGCGCTTGCTGTGTGGAGGGAGAAAGTGGAGCACCACTGACGGAGGATGAGCTCGAAAAAATTGAAGAAGTTTTTGATGTGATCAAACCGCATTTACGTCCTGAGGCAATGAAGGTCATCGAGCAAGTTGGTTTGTTTGAAGTGGATGGAGATGGCGACTATGTGACGCCCATCATCAATGGCAAGGAATGCGTTTACGCCACATTTGACCCGAACGGCACGGCAAAATGCGCTTTTGAGCAGGCATGGCGGCGTGGAGAAACCAATTGGCCCAAGCCAATTTCATGTCATTTGTATCCGATCCGGATCAAAGAACTCCAAGATTTTTCGGCTTTGAATGTGCACCAATGGAAGATTTGCGATGGCGCTCGATCTTGCGGTGCAGCGAGCCAGACCAATGTCCTGGACTTTTGCAAAACAGCCCTGGTACGACGCTTCGGAGAGGATTGGTATGCGGAAGCCCAAGAGGTTTGCCAGGCCTGGAAAGAAGAACAAGCAAAGCGATGAACTCAACCAACCAATTTCCGAGGCTATGGGCTGTGTGGCGTGATTGCCATCTCCTGACGTTGGTGCTTCTGAGTTGTTTCTCGGTGCAGTTGATTTCGGCTCAGACGGATGCTTGGGGACTCGTGCCACTCGATGCATTGAATACAGCAGGAGACGAGGTGCTCATTGGCTGGGACGGCCAAACGATTTACTTCAGCCGATCGGATCGATTCAATGAAAGCAAAGGCAACCGCGCTTGGTTCCAACGAGAAAAAACAGATTGGGAAGCTCATCGCGTCAATGGCTGGTCGACCTTTGAGGCACCGAATTCATTGGTGCTTCGTGCGTTTTCGAGTGCCAATTGGCCTGGTTTTGAAACGGTACAACACGTTGCTATTGATGAAGAGCGAGGGGTTTTGGTTTTGAGTGCTGCTGAATCAGGGGATGATTTTGATTTGTACATGGCTCAGGAATCCGCGAATGGGTGGGGCATGCCCCTGGCGCTGAAAGAATTGAACACCGAGGGTGACGAGGTGTATCCAAATTTCCAAGATGGCATCCTGTTGTTTGCTTCCAATGGTCGGGAGAATGGACGCGGTGGATTTGATGTGTTTCAGTCGCTTCGAGAGGATCATTACCAAACGGCCAAACCCCTTCCCGCGCCACTGAATTCAGTAGGTGACGAATTGGCGGCTGTGCCCGCAGGTCGAGGCGGCGATTCGGGCTTTTATTTGTCAGCTGCTCGAATGGGTGGAAGCGGAATCGACTTATGGTGGGTTGGTCCAGATGCAAGTGCTTTTTTGGACACCCTTGAGAATCAAGCAGAATTTGCCATGGAATTCCGTTTTCAACGCGCCGCGATGCAAGGTTTAAATGTTGAGATTCAAGAGCGCGGCGGTCAGCATGTTTTTTCAGGCCAATCAGACGCAAACGGTCGCGTGAGCATCGGAAACATTCGATTGGATGCAGCGATGTCGGTGCAGGTGATGCAGCGCAATGCCACATCACCTATTCCGGATGGAGCAGTCTGCCACGTGTTTGAGCGCTGCGCATCAGGAGAATGCACCGATGAATATTGGACAGGCTGGAGGCGCATTCGCAGTTATCGGATGGAAGGAGGTGCTGCATTCGTTTTTGACCTTCTTCCGTTGGATGCGCTCGGCCGTTGGCCAAGGCCGCACGATGGGGATGCTAGTCAGTTGGAGGTTGAAGCGGCGAATTGGCAAGGGCGTTTTGAAAAATCCCGTTTTGAGTTGGCAGAAAATGATCAATACGAATTGATAAAATGGCTCAATCAAGCAAAAAATGCGACGGGAAATTGGCCCCAGGATTGGAAACTGGAAATTACGGGCTACACGGATGCCAGTGGCTCGGATGATCAAAACCTCGACTTATCGAGGGAGCGGGCAGAACATGCCAAAGAATTGGTGGTTTTATCGGGCTTTGACTCGGCTCGAATTGTTTGCATTGGCAGGGGTTCTGAAGGGTCAACAAGCATTTCTCAATCGGACCGAAGGGTGGAGTTGCGTTGGGTTCTCGTTCATTGATTGATTCCATCATCTAAGATCCCACGATTCACGACCTGTCATGCAGGAGTGTTTCTTACTTTTGCACCATGTTGATTACCATGCTTCGCGCCAAGTTGCACCGCTTAACCGTGACCCAAGCGGATTTGAATTACATCGGTTCCATTACCCTTGATCCAGATTTGCTGGATGCTGCGGGCTTGTTTGAGGGCGAAAAAGTTCAAATCGTCAACATCAACAACGGCGAACGATTCGAAACGTATACCATTCTTGGAGAACGTGGAAGTGGTCAAGTAGGACTCAATGGTCCGGCGGCAAGGCGCGTGCAAGTGGGCGATGTGATCATTATCATTGCCTATGGTCACATGACTCCAGAGGAGGCAAAGTCCCACCAACCAAAACTTGTGTTTCCGGATACAACCACCAATAAATTGACATCATGAACTTCCGAAAAGTATTGATGTATTTGGGATTCTTGGGAATCGGTGTCTTGCTTTTCTACATGGCCTTTTCCATGGTTGAGGACCGTGAAGCTTTGTGGAATGACATGCGCTCTGCTTCTTGGAGTGGATTGATTGTGTCATTTATTATGGGCTACTTGGCCATTGTGAGTCGAGGTCTGCGGTGGGTCATCATGCTCGATCCATTGGGGCATAAACCTTCTCCGATTCGAACAGTGCACGCCGTGACCTTCGCTTATTTTGCCAACACATTCATTCCGAGGAGTGGTGAGTTGGCGCGGTGCGCGGCATTGAACCAGACAGATAATATTCCAGTGGACCAGCTATTTGGAACCGTTATCAGTGAGCGAGTGGTTGATTTTGCCATATTAATGGTGCTAACAACCATCGCTGTTGTGGCAAATTTGCCTGCATTCTTTGATTTGGTTGCCGGCGCGCAATTGCCGGATGCGACCAATGCGTTGATTGGAGGAGGGCTGTTTTTGGTGGCTTTAGGAGTGGCTTGGATCAAGCGTGAGGCGTTATTGAGGTTGCCATTTGCTCAGAAAGTGGCAACGTTTTTAAAGGGCATGTGGGAAGGCTTGAATAGCATTCGTCAAATGAAACGAAAAGGTTTGTTTCTGTTTCACACGTTCTTCATTTGGAGCATGTATTTCCTCATGGCTTGGGTCATTTTTAAATCCATTGGTTCGGTCGCAGGTATCACGGTCACTCAAGCTTTGTTCATCATGGTTGCAGGAGGATTCGGCATGGTGATGCCAGCGCCTGGCGGTGTTGGTGCCTATCATTGGGCCGTCATGCTTGGATTTTCGGCGCTAGGATATGCGCAAGAATTGGGCTTTGCAGTGGCGAACGTCATTTGGATTACGCAAACGGCTATGAT
Organism: uncultured Flavobacteriales bacterium; assembly: GCA_905479395.1. Lineage (GTDB taxonomy): Bacteria > Bacteroidota > Bacteroidia > Flavobacteriales_D > Sanyastnellaceae > UA16. The sequence continues at coordinate 3,983 of CAJQMI010000033.1, read as the reverse complement.
TGTGGTCACGGGAGGCGTCGCTTATTTGGCGTTGATGTTGTTCCGCATACGCAAGGACCGTGAACTCAAAACGAAAACAGCAAGCTAAATGGAGCCAATAAACGCGGTTCTGGAGACAATGCTCGCTCGTTGGAGGTCAGAAGGCGACATTATTGTGTTTACCAATGGCGTATTTGATTTGCTCCATGCAGGCCATGTCACGTATTTGAAGGGTGCACGGAAATTGGGCCATCGCCTTGTGGTTGGTGTGAATTCTGATTCGAGTGTACGCATGTTGGGCAAGGGGCCTGAACGTCCGATCAACGATGAGGGTTCACGAAAGGTGGTATTGGAGGCGCTTCGTTCCGTGGATGCAGCGGTGGTTTTTTCTACCGAAACTCCGCTCGATTTGATCAAGCAAATTCGACCAGACGTTCTGGTAAAAGGAGGAGATTACGATGCTGCCACAAGAGACCTCAACGCACCGTCCTACATCGTTGGTGCGCATGAAGTTTCTGAATATGGCGGAAAGGTTGCAGTCATTCCGTTTCTCGCAGGACATTCCACAACAGCCATGTTGCAAAAAAGCCGCACTCAGGATTGAGGCGGCTTTTTGAAAGTGCTTTGCAAAGCGTTGAAATGGGTGCGGATTAGACCGTCTCTTCTTCCATGAATTTCGTCGTGAAATCACCGCTCTTGAATCGTTCGTGGCGCATCAACCGTTGGTGAAAAGGGATGGTAGTTTTTACACCTTCTATTACGTATTCATCCAATGCGCGCTGCATTTTTAGAATGGCTTCATCGCGCGTTTGAGCGACGACGATGAGCTTTGAAATCATGGAATCGTAATAAGGGGGAATGCTGTAGCCAGAGTAAACGTGCGTGTCGATCCGGACACCGTGTCCTCCAGGAGCATGATAATCGGTGATCACGCCAGGGCAAGGTGCAAAATTTCGTTCAGGATCCTCGGCATTGATTCGGCACTGGATGGCGTGCATCTGCGGGTAATAATTTTTCCCACTGATGTTTTCTCCTGCGGCCAATTTGATCTGTTCTTTGATCAAGTCGTAATTGACGACTTCTTCTGTAATGGTGTGCTCGACTTGGATGCGGGTGTTCATTTCCATGAAGTAGAAGTCGCGGTTGGCGTCCACAAGGAACTCAACGGTGCCAACTCCTTCATACTTCACTGCTTCTGCCGCTTTGATGGCAGCTTTGCCCATTTTTTCCCGCAACTTGTCGGTCATGTAGGGAGACGGTGTCTCTTCTACTAATTTTTGGTGACGCCTTTGGATGGAACAATCCCGTTCAGATAGATGACAAGCCTTGCCGCGTTGGTCAGCAGCTATCTGAATTTCTATGTGCCGCGGTTCAACCACGAACTTCTCCATGTACATGTCATCATTTCCGAAAGCAGCGCCAGCTTCACGACGGGTGGATTCCCAGCCTTCGGCCAGTCCTTCTTCGTCATGGCAGACTTGCATTCCTTTTCCACCACCACCGGCAGTGGCTTTTAGCATCACGGGGTAGCCTATTTTGACGGCGATTTCTGTCGCCTCCTCCAAATTTGCAAGGATGCCCTTGTTTCCTGGGATTGTCGGTACACCCGCTTTTTTCATGGTTGCCTTGGCTGAAGCCTTGTCACCCATGGCTTCAATCATTTCAGGACTGGCACCAATGAACTTGATGTGATTTTCAGCACAAATTCTTGAGAATTCAGCATTTTCGGAAAGAAATCCGTAGCCCGGATGAATTGCATCTGCATTTGTGATTTCAGCAGCGGCTATGATTTTCGGAATATCTAGATAGGATTCTGCACTCCGAGGCGGGCCAATGCAAACGGCTTCGTCTGCAAATCGCACGTGCAGGCTCTCTGCATCTGCTGTTGAGTATACGGCCACCGTTTTGATGCCCATCTCCTTGCATGTGCGGATGACACGCAGGGCTATTTCCCCGCGGTTCGCAATCAAAATTTTCTTGAACATGGCGATGAGATTCAGGCGGGATCTACTAAGAATAGCGGCTGGTCATACTCCACGGGAGAGTTGTCCTCCACGAGAATCTTCACAATTTTACCCGTTATTTCAGATTCGATTTCGTTGAACAACTTCATCGCTTCGATGACACAGATCGTGTCACCAACTTTGGTGGAATCGCCAACATCGACGAAAGCCTCTTTGTCGGGAGAAGGTCGTCGGTAGAACGTGCCAATCATTGGCGATTTAACGGTGACGTATTTGTCTTCTTCTGAGTCGTTTGCTGCAGGTTGATCCGCTGTTGAAGCACTATCGGAAACGGCATGTGCAACGGGTGCCATGCCGCTGGGCATGGCCATGGGCAACTGAATCGTGGCTTCGGCTTCGCCGAGGCCCTTCTTCTTTTTAGGCATTTCAGATTTGATGGTAATCTTGAAATCCTGTTTTTCGATTTCCACCTCCGTGACTCCCGCCTTGGCGATGAATTTGATGAGGTCTTGAATTTCGGTAATGGTCATATCTGACTATTTTAAGGGACGAATTTAGGTTGGATTTTTTTTAACCACGAACCAAAGGGTCATGATTAATGGGTATCGTATGCCCATTGCAAGTAAACGGCACCCCAAGTGAAGCCTCCACCGAACGCCGCAAGGATGATGTTGTCTCCGGCCTTCAATTGGGATTCCCAGTCTCGCAAGCACAAAGGAATTGTAGCTGCGGTAGTGTTTCCGTATTTCTGAATGTTGATCATCACTTTCTCCTTGGGGAGACCCATGCGACGCTGCGTGGCATCAATGATGCGCAGATTTGCTTGGTGTGGAACGAGCCATGCGACGTCATCTGGAGCTAAATTATTTCGTTGCATGATGTCATAGCTGACGTCAGCCATCCCTTTGACGGCTGCTTTGAAAACGGGCTGACCATCCTGCCAGATGACGTGGTCTTTGTTTTCAACGGTCTCATGCGTGGGTGGGAATAGAGATCCACCGGCTTTTTGGCGTAGAAAGTTGGCTCCGTTGCCGTCCACGTGTAATTTGTGGTCAATGATGCCGTGGCTTTCGGTAGGTTCGAGCAACACCGCTGCGGCACCGTCACCAAACAGAATGCACGTGGTACGATCTGTGTAATCAATGATCGAACTCATCTTGTCAGCACCTACGATGACGACTTTTTTGTACTGGCCACTTTCGATGAACTTGGCTCCCGTGGTCAGCGCGAAGATGAAACCAGAACAAGCCGCGCTCAAGTCAAACCCCCAAGAATTCACCGCACCCACTTTGTGGGCGATGAGGTTGGCGGTCGAAGGGAAATGCATGTCTGCGGTTACGGTGGCGACGATGACGAGATCAATCTCCGTTGCATCAATGCCTCGTTTTTCCAGAAGAGTTTTCACTGCTTCTGCCCCCATATCAGAGGTGGCTTTTGTCGGGTCCTTCAATATCCGACGTTCTTCAATTCCCGTGCGGGATCGAATCCATTCGTCGTTTGTGTCCACCATTTTTTCCAAATCGGCATTGGACAGGACATCGTCGGGCAGGTATCCTGCAACAGAAGTTATGGCAGCGCGCATTGCTTAATTAGCGTTGGTGAGTAAAATAGCAGATAAAGATAGCGGGTGCACTCATGCCTTGTACATGAAGTTATGCTCTTTTAAAATGCGTTTTGTGGAAGAAATGGTGTCATTCAAACCGGCGCAAAAAAAAATGAGAACTCGGAAGTTCTCATTTCATTCAATGAATGCTCAAAAAGAGCATCATTTAGACATCAAATTCGTTTCGACGTTAGGCCTCGGCCTTTTCCATCACCACTTTTCCTTTGTAGTAAAGTTTTCCTTCATGCCAGTGAGCACGGTGGAAGAGGTGAGGCTGTCCAGTTGTTGGACATGCTGCAACCTGAGGAGCAGTCAATGCGTGGTGAGTTCTACGCTTTCGCGTCCTTGCCTTACTCTGGCGTCTTTTAGGATGTGCCATGACGGTTTATTTCAAATCTTTCAATGCGTTCCAACGAGGGTCTATGTCGCTGTCTTCA
>CAJQMI010000032.1 GCA_905479395.1 uncultured Flavobacteriales bacterium | reverse complement strand
CTGACAACCGCCAATCTCAAACTCGTCGCATACGCCGTCGCCGTCCGTGTCAACCAAGCAGTTGCCGTCGCAGTCGTAGCCAGCATCAGCATACGTGCATGAGCCGTCTTCGGTATTCGCTAGATCATCGTAATTGCAGGCCGTTGCATCCAGGCATCCTTCGATTGAATCTATGCAAGTATCGTTGTCATATTCTGCCGCAGGGTCATAATTGAAGGCTTCCTCATCGGTGCAACCGCAGTTATTGTTGACGACATTTCCTCCTGCGAAGAATTCTCCTACGCCATTGAACTCAAAATTATTTCGAATGTCATTATCGCCATTGCCATTTTCGAAAATCTGAGTGTTGATCAAACCAGAAACTTCACCCGCTGTCGTGACTTGCATCAGCAGCACACGATTGTTTTCATCTCCTAAACCATTCACAGTTCCGTTCAACACATACCATGCGCCACCCGTGAAATCCGACATCTCAAAGTCTTGGCCGTCCAAGTCAGAACCAGCAGCAAATGCGCCAATCCAAGGCTGTGAGTCGCTCTGTAAAACGCTTATATCTGACTGGTTACCGGTCGGCTGAGAATCTATTCCAATGGTAACCCAGCTATCCCCAGCCAAATCAGGGAACAGACCTAGGAAAGCAGGATTAATTGCAGCAGCTGTCGTACCACCAAAGTCGCTATTGTAGAAACCGGTCGTCGTTGACAGCATCATTGGGTCTTCGTTGTTCCCATAAACAGAACTCACAAAGTCATCCGAATTCAATAGATTTTGATAAATCCGGTAAGTGGTTTGGCCAGCAACCAAATCAACCGCATGGACTTCAACAATCAATGAATAGTCAGATGTTGGAAGGCCGGAAATTGAGCAGCTGCAGAAATCACATGAACCGTCATCATCCGTAGCGTTGGAGTCATAGTTGCAAGCATTGAAGGCTGTGCAACCAGCTACTTCAAACTCATCACACAAGCCGTCTCCATCCGTGTCGTTCAGACAGTTGCCCTCGCAGTCATAGCCGTCCTCTTCATAAACACAATCAACCACGTCCGTCGCGCCAGCAGCGTAGTTGCAAGCTGCCTCATCCAAACACCCAACGATTTCAAACTCATCGCAGATGCCATCTCCGTCTGCATCTGCCAAGCAGTTACCATCGCAATCATAACCTGCATCGGCAAATTCACAATCCATCAAATCAGTCACAAATTCAGGTTCGACATAATTGCATGCAATTGGATTGATGCAACCAGCCACTTCAAATTCATCACAAACATTGTCACCGTCTATATCCGACAAGCATTCTCCATCGCAATCATAACCTGCTGCAGCGTACTCACATGAACCGTCGTCATCCGTAGCTTCAGCATCGTAATTGCAAGCGGCCAGGTCCTGACAACCTCCAACTTCAAATTCGTCGCAGATGCCATCGTCATCTGTATCAACTAGGCAGGTGCCGTCGCAGTCGTATCCCAAATCAGCATAGATGCATGACCCGTCATCTTCCGTTGCATCACCATCGTAGTTGCAAGCAGTGACGTCGTCACATCCTGCAACTTCAAATTCGTCGCAAACGCCATCACTGTCTGTATCTACTAAGCAGTTACCATCGCAGTCATAGCCTGAATCAGCGTAAGTGCATGAACCATCGTCCTCTGTTGCGTTTGCATTGTAATTGCAAGCCGCTTCATCCTGGCAACCGCCGACCTCAAAGCTGTCGCATACACCATCACCATCCGCATCCACCAAGCAGTTGCCGTCGCAGTCATAGCCAGCATCAGCATACGTGCAAGAACCGTCGTCATCTGTGGCATCTGCACTGTAGTTGCAAGCCGTTGCGTCCTGGCAACCCGACACTTCAAATTCATCGCATACACCGTCACCGTCCGCATCTGCCAAGCAGTTGCCATCGCAGTCATAACCCGCGTCAGCATACGTACAAGAACCATCTTCATCTGTAGCGTCAGCGCTGTAATTGCAAGCCATTGCGTCTTGGCAGCCAGCTACTTCAAACTCGTCGCAGACACCGTCGCCGTCTGTATCTACCAAGCAGTTGCCGTCGCAGTCATATCCTGCATCAGCATACGCACAAGAACCGTCGTCATCGGTCGCGTCAACATCATAGTTGCAAGCCGTTGCGTCTGTGCATCCTGATACTGCGTACTCACAACTGCCATCATCGTAATCTGCCGCTTCATCATAGTTGGAAGCTGAATCGTCCGTACAGCCACAAGCGTTTAATATGACTCCTCCGCCATCAGCGGTGTAATCGCCTACGCCATTAAATGTGTAGGTGTTACGGATATCATTCCCACCCAAGCCGCCGCCGAAGATCTGAGTGTTGATCACTCCAGACATTTCACCTGTGGTGCTCAACTGCATCAACAAAACGCGGTTGTCATCACCGCCCAAACCATTTGGAGTGCCGTTCAATACGTACCAGGCTCCGCCTGTGAAATCCGACATCTCAATGTCCTGACCGTCCATCGCAGAATTTGCAGCAAATGCAGAAACCCATGGCTGATCTTGACTCTCAACAACGCTAATATCAACCTCACTGCCTACTGCCTGTGACTCGATTCCAATCGTCACCCAGCTGTCTGCGCCGAGTTCAGGGAAGAAAGTCAAAAAGGCTGGATTGATAGCTCCGGCAGTCGTACCTCCGAAAGTGCTGTTGAAGAAACCTGTTGTCGTTGCAATCGAAAGCGGATCGTCATTGTTACCATAGACAGAGCTCACAAAATCATCTGAGTTGACCAAGTTTTGGTAGACACGGTAGGTCGTATAGCCTGGAACCAAATCAACTGAATGAACTTCAACCGAGACCGTGTAATCACTTACCGGGAGACCTGCCGTGGAGCAGCTGCAGTAATCGCAAGAGCCATCTTCATCCGTTGCAGCAGCATCGTAGTTGCAAGCATTGGTCGCAGTGCATCCGTCAATTTCAAAAGCATCGCAAATGCCGTCACCGTCTGTATCAAGCAGGCAGTTGCCAGCGCAGTCATAACCCGCGTCAGCATATGCACAAGAACCGTCGTCGTCTGTGGCGTCAGCATTGTAATTGCAAGCCGTTGCGTCTTGGCAACCGACTACTTCAAAGTCATCGCATACACCGTCACCATCCGCATCTGCCAAGCAGTTGCCGTCGCAGTCATAGCCAGCATCAGCATAAGTGCAAGAACCGTCGTCATCTGTGGCATCTGCACTGTAGTTGCAAGCCGTTGCGTCCTGGCAACCCGACACTTCAAATTCATCGCATACACCGTCACCGTCCGCATCTGCCAAGCAGTTGCCATCGCAGTCATAACCCGCGTCAGCATACGTACAAGAACCATCTTCATCTGTAGCGTCAGCGCTGTAATTGCAAGCCATTGCGTCTTGGCAGCCAGCTACTTCAAACTCGTCGCAGACACCGTCGCCGTCTGTATCTACCAAGCAGTTGCCGTCGCAGTCATATCCTGCATCAGCATACGCACAAGAACCGTCGTCATCGGTCGCGTCAACATCATAGTTGCAAGCCGTTGCGTCTGTGCATCCTGATACTGCGTACTCACAACTGCCATCATCGTAATCTGCCGCTTCATCATAGTTGGAAGCTGAATCGTCCGTACAGCCACAAGCGTTTAATATGACTCCTCCGCCATCAGCGGTGTAATCGCCTACGCCATTAAATGTGTAGGTGTTACGGATATCATTCCCACCCAAGCCGCCGCCGAAGATCTGAGTGTTGATCACTCCAGACATTTCACCTGTGGTGCTCAACTGCATCAACAAAACGCGGTTGTCATCACCGCCCAAACCATTTGGAGTGCCGTTCAATACGTACCAGGCTCCGCCTGTGAAATCCGACATCTCAATGTCCTGACCGTCCATCGCAGAATTTGCAGCAAATGCAGAAACCCATGGCTGATCTTGACTCTCAACAACGCTAATATCAACCTCACTGCCTACTGCCTGTGACTCGATTCCAATCGTCACCCAGCTGTCTGCGCCGAGTTCAGGGAAGAAAGTCAAAAAGGCTGGATTGATAGCTCCGGCAGTCGTACCTCCGAAAGTGCTGTTGAAGAAACCTGTTGTCGTTGCAATCGAAAGCGGATCGTCATTGTTACCATAGACAGAGCTCACAAAATCATCTGAGTTGACCAAGTTTTGGTAGACACGGTAGGTCGTATAGCCTGGAACCAAATCAACTGAATGAACTTCAACCGAGACCGTGTAATCACTTACCGGGAGACCTGCCGTGGAGCAGCTGCAGTAATCGCAAGAGCCATCTTCATCCGTTGCAGCAGCATCGTAGTTGCAAGCATTGGTCGCAGTGCATCCGTCAATTTCAAAAGCATCGCAAATGCCGTCACCGTCTGTATCAAGCAGGCAGTTGCCAGCGCAGTCATAACCCGCGTCAGCATATGCACAAGAACCGTCGTCGTCTGTGGCGTCAGCATTGTAATTGCAAGCCGTTGCGTCTTGGCAACCGACTACTTCAAAGTCATCGCATACACCGTCACCATCCGCATCTGCCAAGCAGTTGCCGTCGCAGTCATAGCCAGCATCAGCATACGTGCAAGAATCGTCGTCGTCGGTCGCGTCAACATCATAGTTGCAAGCCGTTGCGTCTGTGCATCCTGATACTGCGTACTCACAACTGCCATCATCGTAATCTGCCGCTTCATCATAATTGGAAGCTTCCAGATCGGTGCAGCCGCAAGCAGCACCGTTTGCAGCAAAGGTACCAATCCCGCTGAAATCATACGTACTGTATACGGATGATTCGCCAATTCCATTCGCGAAAACCTGCGTGTTTATTGTCCCTGAAAAGTCGCCGTCTGTTGTCAATTGCATCAATAAAACACGTCCGTTTTCATCCGGCAGTCCATTCGGAGTGCCATTTAAGACGTACCACGCTCCTCCAGTAGCATCATTCAATGCAAAACTTTGGCCATCGATCGCAGAACCTGCAGCAAATGCAGAAACCCATGGCTGATCTTGGCTCTCAACGACGCTAATATCAACCTCACTGCCTACTGCTTGTGACTCAATCCCAATTGTCACCCAGCTGTCTGCGCCGAGTTCAGGGAAGAAAGTCAAAAAGGCTGGGTTGATTGTCCCAGCCGTCGTGCCTCCGAAAGTACTGTTGAAGAAACTTGTGCTGACATTGAAATTTAATGGAGCGTCCTCATTTCCGTAAACAGAACTTAGAAAGTCATCATCGCTTGCCATGTCTTGGTAGAAGCGGTAGGTCGTCAGACCCTCTACAACATCAACCGCATGCACTTCAACCGTCAGGGAATACCCTGCAGCATCACCTTCACAACTGCAATAATCACAACTCCCGTCGTCCTCTGTTGCATCCTCAGAAAAATTACAAGCAGCCGTATCCATGCATCCTGGAACCAAAAGTTCAGGTGCATAAGGCGTGAAAGGAATCACGCCACGGAACTCCTGGCTGGATTGTCCTTCGACAAAAACCTGCACCTGCATCTGCCCCGTGATCTCACCTTGGGTAGTGAATTGACCCACAAGCACTCGCAAATCATCTCCAGCAAAAGCACCATGAGCAAAGTCGCAAGATCCCAGGTCGTTTTGATCGCATGGGAACAGTGTGTAAACCGCTGTGCCCGTCTCGTCATTGACATATACATTTTCTCCCGAACCGAATTCCTGCAACAAGTCGATCTCACCGACTGCTACATTCACTTCTACACCTTCGGATGACTGCGTTGAACCCAGAGTCAGCCAGCTATCATACGCTAGCTCTGGAAAAAAAGAAAGCACATCTGAATTGACCCAAGCGCCGACCTCTGCTCCAAATGCCTCGTCGTTGTACCAAGCTGGAGAAGATGTGCTGTTCAAGATCATTGGATTCTCTGCCTCACCTGAAATGCAGCTCAAGAAATCTGCCTCATTCTGCATTTCGAGGTAAACACGGTATGTCGTGTAACCTGTGAAATCCACAGAACCAACAATCCCTTCGTGTTCAACGAAACTTTCAACAGTAAGTGAATAACCTGGGGGGACTCCCGGAGAAGGCGTTTCAACTGGAGTTTGAGACTGGAGAGCACTCAAAATGGTGCAACAAAAAATCAGGCATAAGAAGTTACGCATGGCGAGACGATTTGGTGAGATCAAAACACAAACGCTGCTCGACCATACAAATAGGTCGAAGAACATTCATGGCGAATGTAACAGCAACAGAGGCATTTTGCAAATCAGACCGTTCTTTTCATCTCTTTTTTACTAACATTAATCGCCTAACATTCGTGTTTGACCGACATATGCTGACGCTCGAAGAAAATTCAAAAGGCCGTGCAAAAAAGAACAGAATGAAAAAAAGTTTGATGTATCTTTGCCCCCCCGGTACTATAGCTCAGTTGGTAGAGCAACGGACTGAAAATCCGTGTGTCCCAGGTTCGAATCCCGGTAGTACCACTTAAAAAGACCATTCAGTTGGTCTTTTTTTTTGCCCCAATTTGAAGCGACCTCAGCACCAGAACTGTTTTTTATTCAACTAAATTTACCTCGGGACAAAAAAGATCATGGCACAAAGCCACAAACAATATGCATCACCCGAGCTTTTGCTCGATCATCTCTCGAATGATGACTCTTCGATGGAAAGCCAGAGAGGAACGCGTGGTTTCATTTTATGTGATTCTGCTTTCCGCTCGGTGAGCGCTCCTGTTGCCTACCATGAGCTTTTGAATCGTTTGCCTGTCCATTGGATTGACGCTGGAGAACGATGCAAATCCCTTGAAAAAGCGCAAGATGCCTGGAGTTGGTTAGAAGCTTCTGGAGCCGGCCGCTTTGACACGCTTATCATAATTGGAGGCGGAACTACCACAGACTTGGGCGCTTTTGTCGCTTCAACTTACAAAAGAGGCGTGAATTTCATCCTCATCCCCACCACACTACTCGGCATGGTTGACGCAGCCATTGGTGGGAAAAATGGATTGAATCTCAATGGCATCAAGAATGCAATCGGAACTTTTTCAGAGCCATCTGAAGTCCGAATTGATGTCAATTGGCTGCACACCCTGCCACGACGGGAAATCCTCAACGGTTGGATGGAATTAAGCAAGCATGCCCTGATCCGGGACAAGGCGCTTTGGAGTGAAATGCAGACGTTAGGCCCGCATGACAGTGGCATCGATTGGAGTCGATTTGTGCAGGAAGGAAATGCAATCAAAAAAGAAATCGTTGAAATCGATTTTCACGAACAGGGAGAACGAAAACAATTGAATTTTGGACACACCGTTGGCCACGCTTTAGAGTCTGCTGCTGCAGAAGCCAACATTGCTGTAGATCATGGATTTGCGGTTGGAGTCGGAATGATTTCAGCGCTGCACTGGAGCGTTTTAAACGCAGAAAAAATCACAGATCAAGAATCCCTAAAAGAAGCCTCTGAAACCCTCAAGCGATGGCTAAAATCTGAGTCAGAAAGCGCCCCTTATAATTGGTGTATCAAACAAAGCCCCGAGCATTTGTGGCGTTTCATGCTGAAGGATAAAAAGAACAAGGCAAACACCGTGCTTGACGTTCGACTCCATGAAATAGGAGCAGCCAAATGGGACTGCCCAATTGCAGAGAATGATTTTGAAATCATTTGGATGTCAGCTTTTTGATTCAATTTGCTCGCAATTAACTTGAACAGCCTAATTTTGGGTCATGCAAAAAACAGCTGGAGAGATTGCTGAAATCCTGCATGGACGAGTAGAGGGCAACGAAATGGTTGTGCTTAAAGGCCTAGCAAAAATAGAGGAGGCAGGCCCTGGAGACTTGACATTCCTGGCAAATCCTGTCTACGAATCTCACCTATACTCTAGCCGCGCATCGACTGCCATCGTGGCTGATGATTTCAAGCCCACTGACCAACTGCCTGCACAACTCAGCTTATTGCGGGTAAAGGATCCTTACGCTGCCTTTGCTTCATTGATGCAATGGGTGGCTCAAAAACAGCAGCTTGCACATGGCATACACCCTACTGCATCCGTAAGTCCAGATGCTCACGTTAGTGACCAGTGCTATGTGGGACCGTTGGTGACCATTGAAGCAGGTGCTACGGTGGAGGCAGACTGCGAGATTCACAGCAATAGTATCATAGGAGTGAATAGCAAAATTGGAAAGGCTACCATCATCCATGGAAGTGTTTTCATTGGCAAAGAATCTGAAATCGGAAGCCATTGCATCATCCAAGCAGGAGCTGTCATTGGTTCTGATGGCTTTGGCTTCGCGCCACAATCCAATGCCAGCTACCAAAAAATCCCGCAATTGGGCAACGTAGTCATTGGCAATCGATGTGAAATCGGAGCTGCAACGACCATCGATCGTGCTACTTTAGGTTCCACTCGCATCGGAAATGGCGTGAAGCTCGACAATCAAATCCAAGTGGCGCACAATGTGAGCATTGGTGATAACACCGTGGTAGCAGCGCAAACAGGAATTGCAGGCTCCACATCCATTGGAGCTCACTGCATGATTGGAGGCCAAGTGGGATTTGCAGGTCACATTTCCGTTGCTGACGGTGTAAAGGTGGCCGCACAATCAGGAATTACAAAAAGCATCAAGGACCCTGACAGCACTTGGCAAGGAACGCCAGCTAGCATGATCAAGGATCACCAGCAACAGCAAATTGAACTGCGGAAACTGGTTCGAAACAAAGCCTTGGACCGCATTGAGCAGATCGAAAAGCAATTGAACGGATGAGCATTAGAGGAAAGCAGCGCACGCTGAAAAAGGCAATAGCCTTCGAGGGAATCGGCCTTCACACAGGACATCACAATCGAATGGTGGTGCATCCCGCCCCTGAAAACCATGGGTACAAATTTCAACGCGTCGACGTGGAGGGCCAACCCATCATTGATGCAGATGTAGACTTGGTGGTATCAACGCGCAGAGGAACAACGTTGGAAAAAGGAGGAGTTCAGGTCCACACCACGGAGCACATCCTAGCAGCGCTCTATGGAAGTGAGGTAGACAATGCACTGATCGAATTGAGTGGCCCTGAAATCCCAATCATGGATGGAAGTGCACTCGAATTTGTCGAAGCAATTGAAGCTTCTGGGTTCGAGGAACAAAACGCCAAGCGAAAAACATTCAAACTTCGAGGCAACGTAGCCTTTGAGGACACTGACATCGATGTTGAAATGCTTGCCGTGCCAAATCCCGATGACGACTTTCGGGTAACGGTTATGGTCGACTACCGAAGTCCCGTCTTGGGCACACAGCATGCATCGATGAATCATTTGCATGAATTCAAAGAGGAAATTGCAAAATGCAGAACCTTCGTGTTCTTGAAAGAGGTTAAAAAATTAGCCGCGGCCGGGCTCATCAAGGGCGGCGACCTGAACAATGCAGTGGTCCTTTTTGAGCGACCTTACCACGAAGACGAATTGCATGAAATTGGTTCACTCCTCGGTAAGGATACGCTGGAGGCACGTGCGGATGTCCCGGGGGTCCTGAACACGTCTCCATTGCGTTACCAAAACGAACCAGCCCGTCACAAACTGTTGGACATCGCAGGTGACCTCGCCCTCACGGGATATTTCATTCAAGGCCACATCTTAGCGGCCCGACCAGGCCATACTGGAAACATCGCATTCGCTCGCATACTGAAAAAGAAAATCAAAGAAGACATGGGTAAGCCTAACCTCGACGTTGATCGGCCTTCGGTTTTTGACATCAACCAAATCAGCAACATGCTTCCGCATCGCTATCCTTTTTTACTCGTGGACAAGATCCTAGAAGTAACTGAAGATTCAATTGTTGGTTGCAAAAACGTCACCATCAATGAACCTTTTTTTCAAGGACATTTCCCGGGAAACCCAGTGATGCCTGGTGTTTTACAAGTGGAATCCATGGCGCAGGTAGGAGGCATATTTGCGCTCCAGACCGTCCCTGATCCGGAGAACTACACGACGTATTTTATGAAGATTGACAATGTCAAATTCAAGCAGAAAGTATTGCCCGGAGATACACTCGTTTTTCACCTGGAATTGATGTCCCCCATTCGCCGAGGTTTGGTGAATATGAAAGGACGCGGCTATGTCAAAGGGCAACTTGTTTCTGAGGCGGAGATGCTCGCGCAAATTGTCAAGGAGCGCTGAGTTCATCCAAAGAGCAAGAATCCAACACCATGTCATCCTTGATTTCCCCACAAGCCCACATTTCTCCGAACGCTTTCATTGAAGAAGGCGCAATCGTTGAGCCCTTTGCCTACATTGATTCCGACGTGACCATTGGCGCCGGAACTTGGATTGGTCCGCACGCTGTGATTCAATCGGGCACCACCATTGGCAAGGACTGCAAGGTGTTTTCTGGTGCAGTTATTGGCGCCATTCCCCAAGATCTCAAATTCTCAGGAGAAGACTCCAAAGTGGTCATTGGAGATCGTTCAATCATTCGCGAATGTGTCACCATCAACCGAGGAACAGCGGATCGAATGGTTACGAGTGTTGGCTCCGACTGCTTGCTCATGGCTTACTGCCACTTGGCGCATGATGTGTTCATCGGTGATCATGTGATCATTGCAAACTCTGGCAACATCGCCGGACACGTGACGATTGAAGACTGGGCCATCCTTGAAGGCATGGTTGGCGTTCAACAATTTGTCACCATTGGACAACATGCTTTTGTAGCTGGAGGCTCCATGGTGCGCAAAAACATTCCCCCATTCGTGAAAGCTGCTCGTGAACCGCTCTCATTCATTGGAGTAAACAGCATTGGACTGCGGCGCAGGGGCTTTGCCAACGAACAAGTCGTCAACATAGAAGACATCTATCGTGCACTTTACGTCCAAAATGGAAACATCTCACAAGCTTTGCGTGTGGCTGAGACTGAAATACCGCAGAGCAACGAAAAATCTGTAATTCTCGAATTCATCAGTGCCTCGGACAAAGGAATCATCCGCGGACCGTTCTGAGAGATCATGGTCACTTTAAAGTCATCCCCCATTGCCCTTGAGCTTCGTCAATTGGGACATGAATTTATCGAAGGCCAAGAGGTGTTTAAACAAATAAATATCAAAATTTCAGCGGGAAGCCATGTTGTCATCAACGGACAAAACGGAAGCGGAAAAAGCACCTTGGGAAAGATCTTAGCTGGACAACTGACGTCAACGCAAGGCAGCATTGTTTGGAAAGAGAACGAACAGGTGATTCCTCAGGAATCGGTGCTGCTTGCATCTTCCTATTCGGGACCTTCTGCGACACTGCATCCGCAAATGAGCATTGAAGAAATCTTGCATTTTCATGGGATGTTCAGACCATGGCGCGAAGGAGCGAACCCTCATAAGTGCCTTCAAGATGCTGGGCTGAGCACTCATATGTGCGTGCGCTTCGCAGAATTAAGTTCAGGAATGAAGCAGCGGGTGCTCCTTACGGTTAGCCTATGCACCAAGTCTGGATTGGTCGTGCTGGACGAACCTTGCGCCAACCTCGATCGATCAGGCATCGATTGGTACCAAAGACAACTTTCTGAATTCCCTTCGTCTTCAACCCTGGTCATCTGCACCAATGATCGACCTGAGGACTTTCTCAAGGCGGAGTCAACGCTTGAACTCTGAACAAACACCTTCTGTAAACACCTGAAAAATAAGGCGTTGCGGTTTTTTCTGAAACCAAAACGTAACCTTGACTGGCTTCATGGCGTAATAGAATTCGAAATACTTCAATTCGAATAATTCTAAACTATATATACCATGAAACTTCAAAAGTTTTACATCCTCGCAGCTGCCGCCATGTTGATCGGTGCGGTTACTGCCCAAGCCCAGACTGCGGCGTTTAATGCAACAGCGGGTCCATTTGACAACCTCAAGCACGATTGTGTGGCAAAAGCCGAGACTGGCTCAGAGGTTTTGTTACTCAACCAAGGTGATGTTGTTGTTCAATCATTCACATCATGTGTTGCTGGTGTCGCGAACAAGGCATACGCAATCATCAAACAGTCAAGCAACTTCGGAAAAATTGAAATTTTGATTGAAGATCTTCGCGGAAATATTTTGGCTCGAACCAAGGTTACCGTTCGTGAAGGCTACAATGGACTGGTCGTTGCAAAGTTGATGGCCGAAGTCAATAAAGGCGAGCGTTACAACTTAAAAATCCGAGCTGTATCAACTGACATCGTAATCGAAGGACGTTACAACACAGACGAAAAAACCCACCTCTACTTGAACGGATGGAAATTGGATGGAAACATTTCTACAGCCGTCGGAATGGAAGAAGTGAGTGACACATCTGAAGCACTGGAATCTAGCCGGAACCCATATAGCAATGATGCCATCGACGCTCGAGCTACCGAGTTTGGCGCTACATTCTCTGTGTACCCAAATCCATTTATCGATCAAGTATCCATCACTTTCAAGAAAGATTTGAAAGGAGAAACACAGGTTGTTTTGATGGACCTTGCAGGCAACATGTTGCACCGTGAAGTTCGGTTGAATCCAGTAACTGGACAGAAGGTCAACATCAATCCGATGTACAATCTCAAGCCAGGCGCTTACGCTCTTCGCATCTTGAACGACGATCGTGTATTCAATCAGACCATTATGAAGCACTGATCGAATCAAAAATATTCACAGAAAAAGGCCATCCCGTTGGGGTGGCCTTTTTTCGTTTTAAGTCCTCTTTCGTCTCTTTTAAATCGATCGGTCCAATCGCTCTGGTTTCAATAAGTCCATGACAGTCTTCACAGGAGCAAATGTCGAATTAGGCACCTCTACAAATCGCGTCAGCCAATGAGCCATCGCACCGTTCCATAAACCTGGACGTTCGAGAATTCTGATGGGTTTGCCCTGCCATTCTTTCTGAGCGGTGAAGAACATTGCACCATCAGCAAAATCAATCAAATCATAAATGCCGTTGCCATCTAATCGTTTCACACTGCAAACGATGTCCACCGGATTGAAGTGCGTTCCTTTTCCTTTCATGCCTTCCGGAAGCTCTGCAGACTCGACAATCGCCGGAGAAATCCAGCCATTGGATTGCCTTACCCAAAAAGGGCCCCCTCCAGGTTCACCTGTATTCTTAACCATGCCGGCGACACGAATGGGGCGATCCAAGGCTTTCAAACACAACGCGACGTCTGTGGCATGTTTCTGAGCATTTTCATCAAAGCTCAACAACCATTGCACAGCATCATGAACAGCATCAAACCCCTTGGAATGCAAGGCGGCCATAAGAGCATTTCTTTCGGCTGTAAGTCGAGCACATTCTCCCATCAAAATTTCTTGCTCCAGATTGCGATCTTTCATGCGCGAAGCAGGCACAACGTTGTCAATGTTGCGGATGCAAATGAAGTCTCCTTCAATAGCGTCAAGATTTTGCAATAGAGCTCCATGGCCCCCTGGACGAAAAAGCAACCCGCCATCCGGATGCCGCACTAGCGCGTCATCGTCTATTCCCAAAGCAACGGTATCGGTTGAAGGGTGCTGGACGGAAGTTTCGATGTTTTGATTTCCTGTCATTGCCAATAATGCTTCGATTTCATCTCTGAAAGCACCCGGCACTGTAAAATGCATCGCAGCATCGCCCAGCAAGTCTGACCATTCCGCTGTGTGTTCCTGAAAAGAATTGAAAGCCACACCATTGGCTTGTTGGTGGAATGGGATCAATCCCTTAGGCAGGCGACTCCAACCCTTTTCAGGGTCCAGCATCCAAGCAGCAGCTTGGGTTGGCCGCTCAAGCGCTGGCATATCAATTAATTTTTGCCTTTGCTTCTCAGACCAAAATGGAAAATCCTGTGCACGCAGTTTCAATTCTTCTTCAGTGTGAGACTCACGTGGCTCCAACATGCCGGCAAACATTCGAGATGCGGCACCTGAAGCCGGGACAAAGCGGACCCAACTGGCACCATCCTCAATTGATTTTTTCAGTGCAACTTGAGCCGTTGTTCGAGCTTCAGAAGTCAAGATAAAAATTCCATGACCCACCTCGCACGTAGAAACGGCCTCCACGGGTTGACATCCTGAGCGCAATTGCGCTTCTTGCTGTTTTATGGAATCTAGGGTCCAACCGCGCGACTTCAGCGCGTCAGAATCATTTTGAGAAGTACCAGAATTCATGTGGCGAAAATACGCCCCAGAATGTGATTGACCGCGCAGAGAAAATCTTATGCAAACGCAGCTACAAAACCCCGCAATCGCTGGCAGAGCTGACTGCATTCCATAGCTGTCATGGTGTGAACCCTTTCTTCATTGAGCGCACACAGCAGATCGATGGCTTCGGCTTCTTGCATCAGTCGAAAACTCGACATCAATCGCTGCGATGCACCGAACAAAGCGTTCCAGTCGCTTGCCTTCAAGCATGACTCAAATCGATCAATCAGCAGCGGCGTATGATCAACAAAATGTTCCACGAGATCATGAACCAAAGAGGTGTTTCCTTGCATCATGGAAGACAAATGAGCATTTGTAAGAGCGTTTACCATGCTTTTGTTTACGCGAAAAAGGAACCGGGGGTTGCACTCGCTATCCTTTTCGTTCCTGAAGTAAATTTGCAGGATGGAAAAGCAAGTTGTCGTTGTTACTGGAGGGGCTGGATACATTGGTTCACATACCGTTGTCGCACTCCATTTAGCGGGATACACACCTGTGATTATCGACAATTTCTCCAACTCCAAACCTGACGTTCTAAAAGGAATCGCCGAAATTATTGGTGAAAAACCTCAACTTTTTGAATTGGATTGCCGATCGAAAAGTGACATGCAACAAGCCCTCGAAAATTGTGCTGCTATCGGCGAAATCGCTGGTATCATTCATTTTGCAGCGTACAAGGCGGTAGGCGAAAGCACAGAAAAACCGTTGGATTACTTCGAAAACAACATTGGTTCTACGGCATCGCTACTCGGTGCAATGTCCGAATTGGGCGTGTCAAACCTTGTGTTTTCAAGCAGCTGCACGGTCTATGGTCAACCGGAAGAAAGTCCCGTTGATGAACTGGCTCCAATCCTACCGGCTGAATCTCCTTATGGCTACACAAAGCAGGCATGCGAGAGGTTGATCACGGATTCTTTCAACAGCAGCATGTCTCTATCCGCCTGTTTGTTGAGGTACTTCAACCCCATTGGCGCGCATCAGTCCGCTGCAATTGGCGAATTGCCCATCGGACACCCCAACAACCTCATTCCGTACCTCACACAAGCAACAGCAGGACTCAGGGGTCCACTCACCGTATTCGGAAACGATTATCCAACAGATGATGGAACGTGCATTCGCGACTACATTCATGTCATGGACTTGGCGCGTGCCCATGTAGCCGCAATCAAGTGGCTACAGTCCAACGAACCTTCCTGCGAAGCGTTCAACCTCGGCACAGGACAGGGCAAAAGCGTGAGCGAGGTCATTGCTGCATTTGAGAAAGCCAATGGCATCTCTGTTCCCTATGCATTCGGTCCACGGAGGGCTGGAGATGTCGTTTCCATTTTTGCCAATGCTGAAAAAGCACATCAGAATTTGGGCTGGAAATGTGAACTCAGTCTAGAGGAAGCTTTGCGCGATGCATGGAAATGGCAACAAAAGCTTTCCAAAGCTTGACCTGAATTGCCTCTCAAGCTCCCAAACCTAGAACCACCGAGAGGTAGCAAACCAGAAAGCCAAGAAGGTAGCCGCAATAAACTTCGATGTGTCGGTGCACGGCCAATTCGATGCGAGCATACCCCACAAATCCTGCAATGAGCAAAAGAGCGGCATTGAGTTCCCAATTTGGCACGAGTTGCAACGCTTGAAGCCCCATAATGCTTCCGAGTGCGCCACCTTGTCCCAACATGTGCATGCTAATTTTAAACCAACGCGTGATCACCAAGGCAATGGCGAGTGAAGCCGTCAAACCCATCCACATGTCCAAATAAACAAATGGGACGTACAAGGCCGGGCTTGTGATCAACAAGAGGTACGTGAGCGCGAAATACGCAAGAACGATCACAAATGGCAGCGTTCGTTCGCCACGAGCTCGAATCTCCAAGTCACTTAAGTGACCCCGACGATAGAGCAAATACAAGGAAATAGCAGGAGCCAAAGTGTTGACCAAAACCACCACCAGCATGTACACAAAAACGTGCGGCATCGAATGCAGGTATCCATCCGAAAAAAACAACAGGACCAGCGTAACCGTCGGCATGACAAAGGGATGAAACACCGTTGAAAAGGTTCGAGCCCAAAGTGGCAAGGATTCGACTTTGATTGCGCTCATAACAACTCCTTTCTCAGTCGAGCAACAGAAATGCCAAGCTGTTCTCGGTACTTCGCTACCGTTCGACGCGCAATGTTATAACCCTTGTCGTTGAGCAATTTACTCAGCTTTTCATCCGAAAGTGGCTTCCGTTTGTCTTCTGCTTCAATCGCTTCCTCAAGAATTTTCTTTACCTCTCGGGAACTCACCTCCTCACCTGTTTCAGTCGTCAGGCTTTCGCTGAAAAATGATTTCAAAAGAAACGTTCCGTAGGGCGTTTGCACATACTTGCTGTTTGCCACGCGAGACACTGTGCTGATGTCCATTTTCACTTCATCAGCGATGTCCTTCAAGATCATCGGACGAAGGTCAGTCTCATCACCAGACATGAAATAAGCGTGCTGACGATCCACAATCGCCTGCATCGTAATGGTGAGTGTTCGTTGCCGCTGGACCACTGCATCCACAAACCACTTCGCTGAATCCACTTTTTGCTTTACAAAAGCCAAAGCATCCTTTTGGTGTGAATTGGATTTGGCTCCACTGGCATATGTCTCCATCATTTCCTTGTATACCGGGGAAATTCGCAATTCAGGGGCATTTCGCTGATTCAACTGCAACCTCAACTCATTGTCTTCCATCGAGAGCAAAAAGTCAGGAACAATCTGAACGGCAGAGCCACGGCTCGATTCTGAGCCTGAATTACCGGGCTTCGGATTCAATTGCGTAATCTCCTCCAAGGCATCGCGCAAAGCCTCCTCATCAATGTCTAATTTCTTCTGAATTCGTGTGAAATGCTTCTTGGAAAATGACTCGAAATGATGCTCCAAAATTTCAATGGCCAAGCGCTGAGAAATGCGCCGTGCAAGTTTGGAGCCTGAATCATTCTCGAATTTTCGCCGCAATTGAAGCAACAAGCATTCTTTCAGATCACGAGCACCGACACCAGCCGGGTCCAATCGCTGAATCACCTCCAAGGCATCCTCAAGCGCCTCCCGCTCCACTTCGATTCCTTCCGTAAAGGCCAAATCATTCACGATGCTTTCCAAATCACGACGCAGGTATCCCGATTCATCCAAGTTGCCGATGATGTGTTCAGATAAATCTCGCACATCAGAAGGAACATCCAACAAACCGAGCTGATCACGCAATCGCTCAAAAAAGGTCGCACCACCTGAAAATGGAACGGTTTTATCCTCGATGTCTGCTCCGTGATTTTGAGCACTTAAACGGTAATCAGGCGTTTCATCGTCCAAGTATTCGTCGAAGTCAAACTCATCCATCGCCTCGCTTCCTTCTTCCTCCGTGGCTTCAGCAAGCTCTTCGTCCCATTCCTCCTTCTCTTGACCCTCCTCCAATGCAGGATTGGCTTCCAATTCCTCCTTGATTCGCACTTCCAACTCCGTAGTTGGTAGTTGAAGCAACTTCATCAACTGAATCTGCTGAGGAGATAGCTTTTGAAGCAGTTTCTGTTGAAGGGATTGTTTGAGCATGGCTCCGTTGAATTAAAACTCTGCGTTTTGAGGTGTTCTTGGAAACGGAATGACGTCCCGTATGTTGGTCATTCCCGTCACGTACATCACCAACCTTTCAAAACCCATGCCAAAACCGGCATGCTTCGCAGAACCAAAGCGACGGGTATCGAGGTACCACCAAACGTGTTCCTCCGGAATGTTGAATTCAGCGCACTTTTCTTTGAGGCGATCCAACCGTTCCTCTCGCTGACTCCCTCCAATGAGCTCTCCAATTCCAGGAACCAATACATCCATCGCAGCAACGGTCTTGCCATCCTCGTTTTGACGCATGTAGAATGCCTTTATACCAGCAGGATAATCGGTAATGATTACAGGGCCGTTGAAATGCTTCTCCACCAACCAGCGCTCGTGTTCACTCTGCAAATCCACACCCCATTCAACGGGATATTTGAATTTCTTCTTCTTGTATGGCTTGGACCTCTGCAACAAGTCGATGGCTTCTGTGTAGGTAACATGCTGGAATGGCGCATCCGCTACAGCCTGCAAACGCTGACGCAATGGGGTCTCATGACGTTGGTCTTGAGGCAACGATTTTTCCGCTTGCGCCTCTCTATTCTCCAAAAAGGCCAAGTCTTCATCGCAACGTTCAAGCACATCCTTCAAAATGAATTTGAGGCAGTTTTCAGCCAAATCCATGTTGTCTTTGAGATCGGCAAAAGCGACTTCTGGCTCTATCATCCAAAACTCTGCCAGGTGACGCGATGTGTTTGAGTTTTCCGCTCGGAAAGTTGGTCCAAAGGTGTACACTTGACCGAGTGCCATGGCTCCCAATTCCGCTTCAAGCTGGCCACTTACAGTGAGGTTAGAGGGCTTGGCAAAAAAGTCTTGCGCATGGTCCACTTCGCCCGAATCAGTTTTCGGTATGTCGTTCAAATCCAACGTGGTGACTTGAAACATCTCTCCCGCGCCTTCGGCATCACTTCCGGTAATGATCGGGGTGTGCATTTGAAAAAAGCCCCCTTCTGTGAAGAAACGATGAACGGCAAAATTCAAAGCGTGTCGCACACGAAAAACAGCACCAAACGTGCTGGTTCGAAATCGCAAATGTGCCTTTTCTCGCAAAAATTCAAGGGAATGGCGCTTCATCTGAATGGGAAACTCTTCCGGATCAGCCTCGCCAAGCACCTCAAGCGCAGAGACTTTCAATTCAGTAACCTGTCCTCCACCTTGAGAAGATTCAATGACGCCTTCGGCCTGAATGGCAGCACCTGTGTTGAGTCGCTTTTTGAGCTCATCTGAAGTGGCTTCTCGATCAATTACGAGTTGGAGATTCCCCACGCACGAACCATCGTTTAAAGCAATGAACTGATCATTGCGAAACGTTCGTACCCATCCCTGAACCAAGACTTTCTTTCCAATATGCGCTTCATCACGCAGGTTTACGATCCGTTCTCGTTGCATTGTTGCTCTGATCTGATAGGTTTATTCCTTTTACAAAGAAACGTCATGGAATGCGCAACCGGCATAGCACGCTATACAGAAATCAACATTTCTGCAGTGAATCAATCAGACGTTGACTCCACCTTGCCATCGCGCAACCGAATTACGCGGTGAGCAAACTCGGCAATGTCCTCCTCGTGCGTGACCAAAATCACGGTATTTCCGGCCGCTTGAATTTCACCAAATAACGCCATGATCTCCAAGGAGGTAGCCGTGTCTAAGTTACCTGTTGGCTCATCAGCCAAAATAATCGACGGGCGATTCACCAAGGCACGGGCCACAGCCACTCGCTGACGCTGACCCCCGCTTAACTCATTGGGCTTGTGCTCCATACGGTCTCCAAGCCCCACAGTTCGAAGCACTTCCGCGGCCCTCTCCAATCGCTCCTCTTTGTTGTAGCCGGCGTAAATGAGAGGCAAAGCTACATTTTCTAAAGCCGTGTAACGCGGCAACAAATTGAACGTTTGAAAGACAAAACCAATCTCACGGTTGCGGATTTCGGCCAGCGCATCCTCTTCCAGTTGGGCCACGTCCTGTTGATTCAAGTGGTAGGTGCCTGCTGTTGGCGAATCGAGACAGCCCAGCACGTTCATCAGCGTTGACTTACCACTGCCCGATGGACCCATCAAGGCAACGTATTCGTTTTGATCGATGCGAAGATCCAAGCCGTCCAACGCATGCACGTCTTGCAATCCGACGTTATAAGTCTTGCGCAACCCTTCGATGGAAATCAGTGTTTTCACCTTGCAAAGGTATAGCGGGATATCCAACTGCAGGTGTTGAGTAATTCTTCTTTCCCGCGCAACTTTATTTTGTTGAAAGTGTAAGTTTGAATGAACACAAGCATCGAACCATGATTCAAAGAATTGCTCCGTACTTCATTATGCTTATTGTGAGCAATGCCAGCTTCGGGCAGGTAGACGTCGACTCCAATTATTCGCTCGACCAGTACGTCAATGACATCCTGCTCGGCGAAGGTGTGGAGGCATTTAATGTTTCTTACACAGGTGGTGCGAGTCAACTGGGATATATGACGGGCGGAGAAGGAAATCTGATGATCAGCAACGGCTTGGTTTTGAGCAGCGATGCTGCTGACAACATCTCATGCCCACCCATCCAAAACGGATGCACCGATTGCTTGGGAATGGATTTTAATGACTCTGATCTGCTCACCATCGCAAATTCTGTCCCCCCTCTCATTGGTCAAAACTTCTCTGTAAGTTCCGTGAACGATGGGTGCGTGCTGGAGTTTGACTTCACAGCATCCGGCGACTCCATTAGTTTCAATTACATTTTCGGATCCGACGAATACGAAACATGGATCAATACGCAATACAATGACGTATTCGCCTTTTTCCTCAGTGGTCCGGGCATTGCAGGAGAGTTTGACAGTCCAGCAGGTTTCCCTGACGGCGCCATTAACATTGCAGGCGTCCCCGACTCTGATCCCTATCTGCCGATCACAATCTCAAGCGTCAACTCCGGCACGAATGCTCAGTATTACGTAAACAACCAATCAGAACAGGACATCTGCATTTTGGGTTACACCCAGTCTTTCACGGCTGAAGCCGCTGTGCAATGCGGCCAAACTTACCACATTAAACTTGCCATTGCCGACGGAAGCGACACAGCATTGGAGTCGGTGGTAGTGTTGGAAGAAGGATCCTTTAGCTCCAATGCCTTTGACCTCACCGCTACCGCATCAATTTCTGGAAACATCATTTTTGGGGGCGACACCACGGTCGTTGAGTCTTGCAACGATGCGATTTTTCAGGTCGTTCGCCCAGATGCAAGCATCGAAGACACATTGATCATCACCATCGGGGGCACAGCAACCAATGGAGTTGATTACGAGCTTATTGATCCGGAAATCATCATGGAAGCCGGAGAATATTCAGTGGACATCCCGTTGAACGTAAATCCCGATGTTGAGGCGGAAGGCACTGAAACCGTGACCATCGAATACCTCTACGTAAATTTATGCGGCGATTCCGTCTTAAGGCAATCAACACTCTTGATCGAAGACTTCGAACCAACCGAATTGGACTTTGCAAATCCCGTGGGGATTTGCAATGGCGAGGCCGTTCTTGAGGTCACACCTGTATCAGGCTATGGACCGCATGCCTACGAATGGAGCACCGGTCCCAACGACACATTGTCCGTAAACATTATTCAGACAGACGACCCTGGTGCCGCCATCGTCACCGTCACAGATGTGTGCGGGAACCAAGTCGATGCAACCATTTCCTACACCTTGCCTCCCAATCTGTTTGTTTACGCGCAGCAACTAAACACTCCCCTTTGCGCTGGAGATGACATCGTTCTGGAATCCGGAATAACCACAGGAGTTGGCCCCTTCAGTTACGATTGGTCTTCTGGCGGAAACAGTGCAAATGAAACGGTGAATGTGACCTCAAGTCAAATCATTACGTTGACCGTCACAGATGCCTGTGGAATTGAAGATGCGTTTGAAGTGGACGTGGAAGTCCCGGTCTACGATCCAATCACAGGAGAGGACGAAGAGCTCTGCCTTGGAATCCAAGGCGACTTGAATTTATTGGGAGGAACGGGGCAAGAAATTGCGGGAAATTGGGTCGGTGATTACACCTTCTATGTCTGGCAGTATTACAACTACGACTCGCAAGGGTTTGCTCAAGACTCCAACTGGGTTGCTGTGGATGCTGCGCTCGACACCTTGGTAACCTTCATTGGGCCCTCCGGAAATTTCCAAGCATCCATCGAGCAAAATAGCATGGAGGTAACGGTTGTCGATCAATGCGGATTGCAGGCGACCTTTGAGATTAACGTCGTAGCATGCGACACCGAAATTCCCAACGTCTTCTCGCCAAACAGCGACGGAACGAATGACTTTTTTCGAATTCCAGGAATTGAAGGATTCCCCAATTCTCGGCTAGAAATCTACAATCGGTGGGGAAGCGTTGTATTTCAAGACCAAGATTACAAAGGTGGTTGGGATGGCCGAATCAATGGCACTCCAGTCTCCGATGGCTCCTACTTCTATGTATTGTACAGATCAGATGGTGAGCGATTCCACGGAGCAGTCACCATCACACGAGAGCGCCGTTGATGCGGCTACTCATGATCATGCCCCCCCTCCTATTGGGGCTCACATCTTTCCCAATATCCGTCACTTCTCAGCGATTGATAACCCATCAAGAATTGATGAATGAAGGCCCCACTGCCGAATCCATCGCCGAGCAAATCGGCGTAGCATCCATCGATGTTCTAGAAAATGACTTGGGCGACTTAAACGGTGATGGTTTTGAAGAATTCATCGCTGCAATCGAAACGCCCAATGTGGTCGAAAACGCCAGAGAACGTTTGGTGGTCATTTTCCAAAAACAGCATGAAAAATGGAGCCTGTGGAAATCTTCTTCAGCCTGCATACTGAATGGTGAAGAAGGTGGTGTCTATGGAGACCCATTTGAAGGCATCGGAATCCAGGACCAAATGCTCCACATCTCGCACTACGGTGGCAGCAATTGGCGGTGGTGGGTGGAAGATTCATATCGCTTTGATGGTCAAGACGTTATTTTGAGCAAACACAGTTCATACTCTGGTTCGCTTTGCGATGAGAAAATAGAGTGGACCATCGACCTGACGAATGGTGTGGCTCAGTGCTCATACTCCCTTGAAGAATGTCCGGAAGGATTCGGCAACAATGGCCATTTGGACAGCATCCCAAAAACCGAAGAATTCGAAATCTCAAAAACCTGGAAAATCACGTTGGAACAACGAACGGACACAATCCTCGAATTTGTGTCGCCTAAACATGGCCTTGAAACTTCGCTTTGAGCATCAAGCCCGGCTCTCAGGTACAAAAAAAGCCTGCTTTTGAGAGCAGGCTTTTTGGCTTTTAAAGTGGGCGATGAGAGACTCGAACTCCCGACCCCCTCGGTGTAAACGAGGTGCTCTAAACCAACTGAGCTAATCGCCCTTGCGGGGCGCCAAAGATAATTCAAAATAAACATTCTCGACACGCTTATTTTTGACAAAGTGAAAAATCCTCTCATTCATCGGATTAATAGTTGGTTGCAATGGCGAAGAAGCTCTGTTTCTTGGACAAGCATTCATAGCCCTTGGCTATTTTCTCTATTGCAATCGATGCGCGATATGTCCTACCACGCTCCGGAGGCTGAGAAAGAACGCAAACGCTTGCACAAAGACAGCAGCGACGTTGCACCAATGGACTTTGGTGCCGGCTCGCAATCCCGATCAAGGACAATCGCCGACATCGCGCGCAGCGCCCTCAAACGACCCCGGCATGCTCGTGCTTTGGCAGCACTCTCAGATCACATTGGAGCAAAGCATGTTTTGGAACTAGGGACTTGTCTCGGCATCACAAGTGCCTACCTAGCGCCTCATGCAGAGACGGTGACGACGATCGAAGGAAACTCCGTCCTCGTGCAAAGAGCACAGAAAATATGGAGCCGCCTCGGCCTTCTAAATATTCAGTGCATTGCAGGAGCTTTCGATGAAGTTGTTCCGACACTTCCTGTACAAGAATATGACCTCATCTTCATTGACGGCAACCACCGAGGTGAGGCATTAATACGCTACGTCAACGCATTAGCACCTCGGCTGAGTGCAAAAGGGATCATTGTATGCGATGACATTCATTGGTCGACTGATATGGAAGCCGCATGGAACGCATTGCGCCAAGAAACCCGTTGGACTTTGAAGGTTGATTTCTATGAATGGGGCCTTTTGACCGCAAACTCGGATTTGGCACGAGAATTCCACAGCATTCGTTTCTAAATGTTGTGGAGAGTTGGCGGCTTGAATTAGCTTTGCAACCATGAGTAAAAAGCAGTCAAGGATAGGAAAGAGAGGGTGGCTTACAGCGCTGCTTGGCGCCTATATCTTGCTTCAGTTTCTCTGGTGGGCCAGCTTGCTCGTTCGCCAGCAGCGGCAAATTTTTGAAT
>CAJQMI010000031.1 GCA_905479395.1 uncultured Flavobacteriales bacterium | reverse complement strand
CTCAAGACCTGCGAGGTCCTCCTTGCACGACCAATCCGCGCAATTTCCATTGAGGAATGTGTAATGGCTAGCGAGTCCTTCGTCAAGCAACATCGTGATGCTGTAGGTACCGTCTCCGTCATCGTCCATCATTTGATTGTCTCCTGCAACTCCAAATTCAGCGCCACCTGCGAGATAAACACCTCCCTCAGAAACCTCTTCCTGAGACATGTTGACATTGAATGTCACCTCGTATGCATTCTCTGCAACAAAACACTCGCCGTCAGTGGAGCACTGAGCGAAACAGGTATTGATGACCGTATCCTCCGTGATGTTGCTCAGGAGTCGATCGTTCCAAGCACCGTCTGCACAATCTTGACCTGCAATGTTCTCTTTGCACGACCAATCTCCACAAGCACCATTGGTAAATGTGTAATTGCCCGTGTAAGGCGTGGCCACTTCAATCGTGATTGAATAAGTGCCATCTCCGTCAGGATCAGTCATTGGGTTATCACCCGGGACTCCAAAATCTGCGCCACCTGCCATGAATACTCCACTCTCAGCCACTTCCTCAAGCGACATGTTGAGATTGAATGTCACCGAGGCGGTCTGAGCCATCGACGTCAAGGCAAAAGCTGCAAAAACTAGCGTAAAAAACTGCTTCATATTTAAAAATTTAGGGATTATTTATTCTTCATTGTAACGGCTACATCAACTACTTGGTTGCCCACTCTGATTCCGAACGCACCAGGCTCTACGGCGTAAAAATTGTCACGATTTATAAAACCGAGCTCGGCAACAGCAATTTTAGCGGTCACTGCTTTCGTCTCACCAGCACCAATGGTGACACGCTGGAAGTGGCGCAAACGATCAACACTCGGGGTGATTGACGCAACTTTGTCCTGGCTAAAAACAGCCACCAGCTCATTGGTCGAACGGTTGCCGCCATTGGTCAAGTTCACTGTGATTTCAATGACATCATCCATGCCATAATCCGAACGGTCAGTTTTCAAACCTGAAAACTCAACTGGACTGTAAGACAAGCCAAAACCAAACGGGTACTGCGGATTAAAACCATTCATCGAAAAATCAGAATGAATCCTCTCCGTGTGTTTGTGATCGTAAGTCAGGTGAGCCGAAGTGTGGCGTGGCCATGTGAATGGCAATCTCCCGCTTGGATTGTGAGATCCGTCCAAAACTTGTGCGATTGCATCAGCCCCATAATCTCCGGGAATGTAGGCCATTACAATTGCATCAAGCAAAGGCTCAATGTCATCAAAAGCACGCGGACGACCTTCAATGAATACTCCAACCACCGGAATGCCTAACGCATGCACTGCACGAACCAAATCCTTCTGATTCTCAAACAAAGCAATATCATCGATATTCCCAACAATTTCGGTATACGGCATCTCCCCCAACCCGAGGACGATGTGCGACGGTTGCTGACGTTGAATGCTTCTGACCACCCGCTGAATTTCATCGCCAGTAAATTCCATTCCCAAGTCCATGTGCTTCACACGTTCAGAGCCAAAGCGCATTTGCATCGCCTCTACCATTGTAGGCTGGCCTTTGGTATTGAATGCTGTGTCTGTGCCTTGCCATGTTCCTGTCCAACCTCCATTAAGGGCATTCAAACTATTCGATGTAGGTCCAGAAACGAACACTTTACCAGCGCCTAAAATCGGCAAAACAGGTTGTCCCTGTGGAGATTCATTTTTAAGCAATGTCAAGCTTTCCAATGCAGCATTTGCAGCTGCACCCGCGTAATTCTCCTTTCCGGGGTATGCTGCCAAAGAAGGGGGGAAACCTTTGGTCTCGAACAAACCCAACTTCTTCTTCATCATTAAAATTCTGCGAACCGATTGGTTGATGCGTTCTTCGGAGATTGATCCCTCCTGCACCAGCTCCAATAAACTTTGCGTAAACTCCAGGTCCAAGGGAACCATGGCCATATCTATGCCAGCGTCGATTGCCATTTTCGTCGCCTCTTTATAATCTTCGGCTACCATGTGCCTCGTAAATAAATACTTGACATCTTCCCAGTCGGTCACCAATAAGCCTTCAAAACCAAGTTCATCGCGCAATAAGTCTGTAAGGAGAGCTTTGCTTGAGTGAACAGGCACACCATTGATCTCTCCGCTGTTGACCATAATGCTCATCGCACCAGCATCAATGGCCGCTTTGAAAGGCGGAAGAAAATACTCTCGAAGTTGACGCTCTGGAATCCATGCAGGTGTGCGATCTTTTCCAGAAAGCGAAAAACCGTAACCGAAAAAGTGTTTCAGGGTTGCCGCGAACGGCACCCCGCTATTTTGGTATCCATTCACCATAGCTGTGCCCATCGCTGAGACCAAATAAGGATCTTCGCCAAACGTTTCCCAAAAACGCGGCCACCTCGGGTCTCTCGCTAAATCAAGCACTGGCGAGAAATTCCAATGAATGCCCACAGCATGCACTTGCTCCGCCGTATTTTTCGCTGCCAGCCGTGCAATTTCAACGTCCCAAGTGGCACCTAACCCAATTTGCTGCGGACCGAGCACACCGTTTTCTGTGTAGGTTGGACCATGGATGGCATCAACACCATACAATACCGGG
>CAJQMI010000030.1 GCA_905479395.1 uncultured Flavobacteriales bacterium | reverse complement strand
TGGCTTCAAGCTGCTGCGTGGCATTGCAATCTCGAGCACGTTCAGACGTGGAGCGGAGGCACAAAAGGCACAGCTTTCTATCCGAGTGCTGTGAATGCGCTGCAAAGACAAGGAGTTGACATCGTTGCGTTGGACGACAGCGCAAATCCCATCTATCGCGTCCAACTTCAAACAGATCAATCACCCTTTGAAACGATGAGCACCCGGTACTCCCATCCAATGAATCCTCAACATGGATTCGCGGCCGTCATGGTGTGTGAAGAGGCCAACGAGGCCTGTCCAGTTGTTGAAGGGGCTGCTGCGCGTTTTGGGTTGCCTTACATCGATCCCAAAGTCAGCGATGGTACACCCGAGGAAAGCCAAGTCTATCAGCAGCGATCCTTGGAGATTGGAGCAGAAATGTTTTATGCAATGATGAAAGCTCGAGAGCTAAGAGCTTCCTTTCAAAGCACAAAATAAAGAAAGGGAACCGGTCCATGACCGATTCCCTTTCTTATCAATTATCACCCGGGCAGAAGGATCCAAATATTGACATGAGCTCAAGCAAATCCCCTATGTCAATGAAACCATTTTCATTCAAATCTGCTGGGCAATCATTTGTATAATATTCTTCACACCACGATTCATAATCACATCCACCACCACCACCACCACCACCGATAAACTCGCAAGAACCATCATCCACTAAGGCAGTGGGATCGTAATTATCAAAGATGGGATAAGTGCAACCGCAAGGGAGTGCCGAATCCTGGTCGTCTGCATTCAATTCAATTTCAGTGTCAAATGAGCAGTTATCATTTGAAATATTGACACCATACACATCATTCGGCAGGAATTCAAAGGCCATCGGATCGCCATTGCTTGGTGCAGAAATGATTGACTGTGTCGAATCCGAGGGATTTAACTGAACAAGCCAATCTTGCACTGCAACGCCGGGGGCATCTACGTCAATGACAAGGGTTCCGTTGCTGATATCACAATCCGCTTGCAAGGCCAACCACTCGGCATTCAACTGTGTTACAACCTGCAATGTGTCCGTACTCACACATGTAGGCTGACCTTCCAAGAAGGCCGAGACGACATATTCTGTCACCTCCGACCCATCGATGGCCTGCGTGTTCTGTGCCAAAGAATCGACTACAAATTCCCCTGGCGTCCACTGCCATAAAACGTCCAAAAAGAAGGGATTGCAATCAATCATAAAATCAATTGGCGGGTAAAAGCCATCTTCACAGGATCCTTCTTCATTGGTAATGAAGCGCAAGGTTAAACAGCCACTCGCATCTTCAGCACCCCACTCAATGTTCGCCAAATCACCCGTGTAAGTCCCCAGAATCGGATAGGTCGCGTCGGGCCCATCGTAAACAATCAAGTAGTCGCCGAGCGAATCCAACTGTGCATTTTGAAGGCTCAAATTCATGTAAGAGCCATCTCCCTGAATCAAAGGACAAATCGTGAACACCGTATCCACTTCATTCCCAATGCACCAAGAGCCACCGTATGGCATGCCAGGACACTCGGTATAATCGGTGTTCACCAGATTTGCCGTTAAATTAATGGATGAAGCGCATGCATTGGGATTCGGACCGCCATCAACAGCAAAGCCCAGACCATCATTCACAATCACCGATCGAAACTTGTTAATGGAACAGCCATATCCGTCGAGAGCTGAGAAATTGACAAAATGACTACCAACAGCAAAGGCATTATAAGTTGCCTGAAATCCCAAGCTATCCTCAACAATTGTCGCTGACTCTGGGAGTGAATTCCAATCAAAGCCACCGTTTGCAACGTCCAATTCTGTGCTGGTATTCAATCCTAACTCATCGAGTTCATTGTGTTCAAATTGGAAATTCCAACCAAAGAAGTGGCCATCACCAAGAGAATCTTCTGTGGCAATGTGCAAGGTCCACTCACCATTCACAGGACAACCTTCAAGCGCACACCAATCATCACAAGATGTGTAAGAACCGGGGTTGATGGTTCCATCATCAAGCGCGGAATTGTTCGAATCGTCCAACAAATAGAAGCCATTTGGCCGCCAAGTGTAAGTGTATCCTACGCCTGCTGTATCATTCTCCGATCCTATGACCGGCTCCCCCAAATTCGCTTCATCTACATCGGTGCTGCCATTGCATTCATCGACGTCCTGATTATTCTGCATCAAGAACAGTTCAGAACCATCTGGACAAGAAACCCAAATGTCCAAAGCACCGACATACGAGTGCTCCAGCTCAGCCCGAATTTTTCGGAGGTCCGTGCATGTATCAATGACCGCTTCATCTGAAAAACCCTCAACTTCAAGGCTAAACTCATAAACGAATGGAA
Source organism: uncultured Flavobacteriales bacterium (assembly GCA_905479395.1). Taxonomy (GTDB): domain Bacteria; phylum Bacteroidota; class Bacteroidia; order Flavobacteriales_D; family Sanyastnellaceae; genus UA16. Next base: position 630 of record CAJQMI010000030.1, on the reverse strand, counting down.
CAGTATCGACCAACTGTTCATCACCGCCAGCGTAGGCTACCGTTTGCAAAAACTGTCCTGGATAAACCAAAACTTCTGCCTCTCCAACTCCACCGAGGCAAACAGGTGAATCCACCATGAATTGAACATTGGGCTGCGCAAACACAGTGACAAAGTATGGTTCCGAAACATCAAATGCATCATATGGACCAGCCATCGACAGGGTCACCTGATAAATCCCTGGCTCATTCCATTCATGAGAAACGGTATCCGCCATCGAATATTCCACTGTGCCATCTCCCCAGTTCCATTGGTAAGACAAAATGGAATCGTTTGTTGCTGTCGAGGCTTCATTGCTCCAGAACAGTTCCACCCCTTTGCAGGCATAATAACCCATGGTGTCAGGCCCCATCATTGAGCTGTCCAGAGCAGTAATAACAGCATCAACTACGTAATATGCGTCGACTAAGAGTTCGTCCTGCACTTCATTTCCACAAGCATCCTCTACTTCAATGACAATTTCATCGTACAATCCAGGAACTGTGACGAGGAGGGTGTCAAATCCAGATTGAACCAACGCTCCATTGATGTACCATGCTGTTGAATAAAGTCCGCCAAAGCTTAATCCACCTTCAATGCTTGCAAATGTTG
>CAJQMI010000029.1 GCA_905479395.1 uncultured Flavobacteriales bacterium | reverse complement strand
ACCCTCAAGGTTTTCAAGGTTTTCGCCTCTCTCTAGATGCCATGTGCCTACTAGCAAACCATGTGAAGAGCCAAGTGACCGCCATTGAAGCAGTTCAAATGTCAAAATCCCCATTGCAGCGTCATCCGGATAACTTTTTTTGTAATTGGCAAGTGTTTGGGCGTAACCGAAAGTCAACCCACTGCTACCAATGAACATCAAAGCATCATCTTCCCAATAGGCCTGAGACATAAAGCCTTCGAGATCTCCTTTATTCCAAGATTCTTCTTGTGCGTTAAGTTTTTCCTCAATTGCCGTTGGAATGGAGGTGTTGTTGCTGGGTATTCCACAAGCGCAAAAGAACAGGAGAATAATCGTCGAGAGGCAGAAAGACGTGCGCATGGTTCAGACGTTAAACCGGAAGTGCATGATGTCACCGTCTTTGACCAAGTACTCCTTTCCTTCGATGGACAATTTCCCAGCCTCTTTCACTGCAGCTTCTGAGCCAAACGATACGAAATCTTGAAAGTTCATGACTTCTGCTCGAATGAATCCTTTTTGAAAGTCTGTATGAATCACTCCGGCTGCCTCTGGAGCGGTGGCGCCTTTCGGAAACGTCCACGCACGCACCTCTTTCTCACCTGCGGTGAAGTACGTCTGCAAATGAAGCAAGTCATAGGCTTCTCGAATCAATTTTGCCACTCCAGGCTCTTCCAATCCGATGTCTGCTAGAAACATTTCGCGTTCTTCGGCATCATCCAATTCGGCTATGTCAGCCTCAATGGCGGCACCAATAACCATGACCGACGCTCCTTCTTGTGCTGCGATTTCGCGAACTTTTTCAACGTGCGCATTGCCTGTAGTGACTGCAGATTCCTCTACGTTGCAAACGTACATGACTGGTTTTGCAGTGAGCAGCTGAAGTTCTCTCATCATCGGCATTTCAGATTCTTCCAATTCGACAGCTCGCGCAGATTTACCGGCCTCCAATACTTGCATCAACTTGCTGTAGAACTCCATGGATTTGACCGCCTCTTTTTCGCCTGTCTTTGCGGCTTTCTTTGCCTTCATAGAGCGTGCTTCGACTGTTTCAAGGTCTTTCAGTTGCAACTCCATATCGATGACTTCTTTGTCTCGAATGGGATTTACGCTTCCGTCGACGTGCACAATATTGCCATCTTCAAAGCATCGTAAAACGTGAAGAATGGCATCCGTTTCTCGAATGTTGCCTAGGAACTTATTGCCCAATCCTTCGCCTTTGCTCGCTCCTTTCACGAGTCCCGCGATGTCTACAATCTCCACTGTCGTCGGAATGACGTTTTGCGGATTGACGATTTCCGCCAATTGGTTCAGGCGTGGATCAGGCACTGTGATCACGCCAACGTTTGGTTCGATTGTGCAGAATGGAAAATTTGCACTTTGCGCCTTCGCATTCGACAGGCAATTGAATAAGGTTGATTTGCCCACATTGGGCAATCCTACAATTCCGCATTTAAGCGCCATGGTGATTCTTTTCTTGTGTGGAGCACAAAAGTACATCGCACAAGCTTCAATTGGTTTTCACAGTTTCTCAACAAACCCATCATTTGTCCGTGCAGCTGCGGTAATTTTGACACGATTCTCAATCTAAATATGTTTCACAGCCATGACATCTGCACCACTACCCCAAATAGCCTCCCAAGTCAGAAGGGATATTGTTCGCATGGTTCACGGAGTTTCATCAGGTCATCCGGGTGGGAGTTTGGGCTGTGTCGAAATCTTAACCTTGCTGTTTTTTGAAGAAATGCAGCTCAATCCGGATGCTTTTGACATGGATGGGATTGGTGAAGATTTATTCTTTTTATCCAATGGTCACATCAGCCCGGTTTGGTACAGCATATTGTCCCGAAGAGGCTATTTTCCAGTAAGTGAATTGGCCACTTTCCGAAAAATCAATTCACGGCTGCAGGGTCATCCTGCAACTGAGGAAGGGCTCCCTGGCATTCGCATGGCATCGGGTTCTCTTGGACAAGGATTGAGTGCAGCAATTGGCGCCGCTCAAGTGAAGAAATTGAATGATGAATCGACAACAGTGTTTTCCCTCCACGGTGATGGAGAATTGCAGGAAGGTCAAATCTGGGAAGCAGCTATGTACGCGGCGCACCACAAGGTCGACAACTTAATCAGTTTTGTTGATTGCAACGGTCAGCAGATTGACGGACCTACCGATAAAGTGATGGGATTGGGTGATTTAGCACAGAAATGGTCTGCTTTTGGATGGCAGGTGCATTTGTGTGACGGGCATGACTTTGCCGCCTTGCGCGAAGCCATTGCTGCTGCCAAGAAAACCCGAGGAAACGGAAAGCCCAACGTCGTTCTTATGAAGACGGAGATGGGAAAAGGTGTCGATTTCATGGAGGGCACGCATGAATGGCATGGAATAGCTCCAAATGATGATCAATTGGCATCTGCCCTTGGTCAATTGGAGGAGACCCTCGGTGATTACTGAAGGCGCTCGAATCATAGTTTCGTGAAGTCTCATAGCATCATAACATCTCGTCCATTCGTTCATGCAGTCGAGTGCTTGTGCCTCAACCTCTGCGTGCTTGCGATGCTGGTGCCTGCAATTGCTGTGGGTCAAGATAATCTGGCAGATGATTCCATCAGCACTACGGAGATATTGTTTGTTTTTGATGCTTCGAATAGCATGAATGCCTTCTGGGATGGCAATCGAAAAATTGAAGTTGCCACTCGCCTGCTCTCTGAATCGTTGAAGGAATTGTACGGTATTCCTGGACTTCGACTGGGTCTTCGTGTCTACGGACATCAAACCAAATTCATCGAAGGTCAACAAGATTGCGATGACACGGAATTGGTGATACCCTTTGCCAAGGGAAATAATTTACTCATAGGGAAGGCATTGGATCGATTGCAAGCGCGAGGAACAACGCCTATTGCACGCTCCCTGCAGCGCGCTGCGGACGACTTTTCTCAATCAGATAGTCGCAAAGTAATCATTCTGATCACCGATGGAATTGAGGCGTGCGATGAGGATCCCTGTGCGGTTTCGAAAATGTTGCAAGCGCAGGGCATCATTGTAAAGCCGTTTATTATCGGCATTGGGATTGAGGAAGCATTTAAGGAAACATTTCGTTGCGTAGGGAACTTTTTTGATGCCGCCGATACGGATACATTCCGAGAAGTTTTAGATATCGTCATTGATCAAGCCATCAACGACACCTCGTTTGAAGTCGATTTGATTGATAATTCTGGCAATGCGAGTGTGACGAATGTGGCAGTGAGCTTGTTGGATGCTCATGATGCTTCTTTATTGATGCAATGGATGCATACGCTAAATGCTCAAGGGCAACCAGATACTGTTCAAATCGATCCCATTCCGGCATATGATTTGATTGTGCACACCGTTCCTCCTTTACGTAGGAACAACCTGCGGTTTAAACCGAGGGTTCACAATCATGTGCGATTCGAAAATGCGGGCCAAGGTATCCTTCGTGCTGAATTTGCTCGAGGGCTTCGAAATGGTTACGACAAATTGCCTGTCACTGTATTTGAGGCTGGGAGTTCCGCTCCCTTAATTGTGCTTCCGATAAACCAAGAAGTGCATCTGTTAGAAGGAACATATGACGTGTACTTCCCGACGCATCCTCCTATTCTGATCACAGAGGTTGCAATTGAAGAAGGTGCATACTCTCCCGTCATTATTCCACAACCAGGAGTTGTGCAACTCACGGGATTCCTATTGGGTTATGCTACCATTTTAGATGCGAATCATGAGGTTGTTTACCAGTGGAAATCTGGCAAGTCTGCGCCGACTGGACAGTACTTGCTTCAACCTGGAGACTATACCTTTGTTTACCGCGCACGCTCAGCTCAATCAACTGAGTTTAGTTTCGTAAAATCGTTCAACATCCGTTCAGGAAATACCACACACCTCTCTATCAATGGTTAATTCTCGATTTATCCAATCCCTCGAACCTACAGTGAATAAAGACACGCGTAGTGGCTTCGGTGAAGGCTTACTTGAAGTTGGAAAACGCAATAAAAACGCTGTTGCGTTGTGCGCAGATTTGACGGGATCGCTCAAAATGAATGCCTTTGAAGAGGCGTTTCCTGATCGCTTCTTTCAAGTAGGTATTGCTGAGGCTAATATGATGGGCGTAGCCGCTGGCATGACCATTGGAGGTAAAATCCCTTTCACCGGTACGTTTGCAAATTTCTCGACCGGTCGCGTTTATGACCAAATTCGCCAATCAATCGCCTATTCTGAGAAGAACGTGAAGATTTGCGCTTCGCATGCCGGTTTAACACTTGGGGAGGACGGAGCAACGCACCAGATTTTGGAGGACATCGGCATGATGAATATGCTTCCAAATATGACGGTAATTTGCCCTGCTGATTTTGAACAAACCAAGCAGGCAACTTTGGCCATTGCAGAAATGCAGGGTCCTGTTTACCTGCGTTTTGGACGACCCAAAGTTCCTGTGTTTATGCGTTCGGATGCTCCCTTTGAGATTGGTAAGATTCAGACGTTGATGGAAGGCAACGACGTCACCATTGTAGCTACGGGACATCTAGTTTGGGAGGCACTGAAGGCTGCTCAGGTATTGACGAATCGAGGGATTCGGGCAGAGGTTTTGAATGTTCATACCATCAAGCCTTTGGATGTTGCTACAATTGTGGATTCCTTGAAGCGAACGGGTTGCGCTGTGACGGCAGAGGAGCACCAGCGGAATGGTGGATTGGGATCGTTGGTGGCGCAAGCAGCAGCCGCACATTTTCCAGTGCCAATCGAGCATGTAGCTGTAAATGATTCCTTTGGTGAAAGTGGAAAGCCAGCACAATTGATGGAAAAGTATGGGTTGAATTCTGAAGCAATTCAAGCAAAGGTTGACGCTGTTATGCGGCGCGCAACTGTGATTTCTTAAGAGCGCTTAAGCCGTTTGATTGAGCAATTTAGAGGCGATGTGCTCCGGCAATTCTGCAATGGCTTGGTAAATCAATTGCTGTGTTGTTTCCGTGACGGGTGTATTGGGCAAACGAACGGCAGAAGAACAACGATGCAATTGAGACAAAACACTTTTAATGGCTGTGGGGCGCCCCTCTTTTTCTAAGAGGCGCATCAATGGTGACAACTCGTGGTGGCGCATACGAGCCTCATTCATTGCACCAAAGGCCAATAAATCGATCATTTCTCCGAAGGCATCTGGAAAGGCATTTCCAATGGTTGATATTGCCCCGTCGATTCCCAAAGCGAATAGCGGCAATGCCATTGAATCTCGAGCTGAGAGGAGTCCAAAACCAGAAGGACGGTTCTGCAACCAATGATCCATGAGTTCGATGCTTCCAGATTCATCAACAACCCCTGCAACATTTTTTTCTTGGGCCATTTCCATTACCCACTCGGACTGACCAGGCAATGCCGACTCATGGTGCATTAAAATGGGAAGCGGCGATTCTTGGGCAATGGATCTGTAATGTCCTATGCAGCCGGAGTTTGATGAAGCGGCAGGCATTGGGGTGCCGCAGAAGATTGACTTAAAGTCACGCCGATTGAAAGCAGAAACACGACGAATCGCATTGCGTGTGTTCGTGCTGGCTACGCCACCCACAAGGTCCTTGGTGCCGTTATTGATTTCTGAGATGAAATCCATCACCCTCACCTGTTCATCCTCATCAAGCAACGTGACCTCCGAGGCATGCCCAAGCACAACAATAAAATTGACTTTGGAATCCATGAGGATTTTAGTCAATCGTTCGAGGGCCGGGTAATCAACCTCACCCGTATCATTGAAGGGAGTGATCAGTGAGACACCATGTCCTTGAGCTATGTTTGAACCAATTTCTGTCATGACAGCGGTGATTCTGAGAGGAACTTGATGATTCTGTGATTGCGCTGTTTCCAGGTATCCCCTTCCATTGGTGGGAGAAGGATGTCATAATCCTTATTGCGACGGGTCGAATAGTTGCTCACTTTCATTTTCGCCTTTGAAAGTGCCACGAAGAAATCGAGCGGAATTGACGCGTCTGGATCGAGATTGATCAGTATGTCATAGGGTTCATTGATCAAACCTTCGACATTCTTCACTGGCTTGTAATGCCAATTCAAATCGCTTTGACAGAAGAAATCAGATTCCAACTTGCGCATGTGCCAAATGGGAGTCTGTTTTTCTTCAACATCCAAGTATGCAATCCGCATCACTCGCTTTACTCCGTATTCATTTTTGAGGTAATTGGCGATGTCTTTGACCAACTTGTATTTGGCCTCTGTTTCTCCTTGATAGACCAGAATCAAATTCTTGGCCTGATTGATTGGCGTTCCCTGCTTCATCCGATTTTGAGGCGCAGCGAACCCCAACATGCGCAGTGCAATCTTCGTTCGGAGTTTTTGCGGAATGAGGCGAGCCATATTTCTTTGTTCGGATGAATTTGGTGAATGGAATTTGAACAGCCCAATCGTGACAAATTTAATGAGAAGTTTGGCATGACTTTCGCATCTTAGAAGAAATTCAATTCATTGACCATGCTAATAAGTTTAAGATCCAATATCACTCAGCTCTTTATTTTCTCCTTTGCGCTTCTTTTTGCCTCTTGCGCTTCAAATCCCATGGGGCAAAAGGTCAAAGAACCATTTTCAGGTTCCAAGTACGAATCGAACAATAGGTTTTATCGAGCAACCGGCAAAGGATCGAGCAAAATGGATGCTGTAGCCAATAGCCAAGCAGAAATGCGCGCCCGTCAGCAATTGGCGCAACAGGTGCAGACGTACTTCGAAGTGGTCACTGATGATTATCAGAAGAGTACATCAGGTCAGGTGATTGATGAGGCCATGACACGATTTGAAACTTTGGCTCGGGAGATTACGAGCACGAAATTGACCGATATGCGCCAAATCGGAAACGAGAAATATTTGGCTGAAGATGGCTCTTATACAGTCTATGTGGCCATCGAAATCAAGAAATCAAGCATGTACCGGCACATGAAAAAGCAGGCACGATTGGACAAAAAGATTAAGCCTAGTGAGCTTGACCAGATCAACGAATTACTTGATGAATTGATCGAGCAATCAGAAAGCGACAAGTGAAGTTGCTGAGTTGCTTAATTAATTTTCAAGAGATGCTGAAATCCGGACCGGAGCTTTTGCATTTTTGGTAGGATCACTGCTCGGCAGTACGGCGCTTCGCCGTTTAACTCATAATATGCTTGGTGGTAGTCCTCTGCGATATAGAATTCAGAGGCAGCTGTGATTTCTGTCACGATTGAAGCCTGCCAATTGCTTTGTGCTTTTTCAAGGGCTTTCATTGCGTGAGGTTTTTGCTCATCTGTGTGAAAGTAAATCGCTGATCGATACTGTGTTCCAGCATCTGCTCCTTGACGGTTCAAGGTGGTAGGATCGTGAGTGGAAAAGAAAACTTCCAACAAGGTTTCAGTACTGATGATCTTTGAATCATAAACGACTTGGACCACCTCCGCATGACCTGTTCTGCCCGTGCATACTTCTCTGTACCCCGGGTTTTTTATTTGTCCTCCCATATACCCAGATACAGCACTGTGCACTCCTTCCAATCCTTCAAATACAGCCTCTACACACCAGAAACATCCGGCGCCTAAGGTTAAGGTTTCCAGCGAAATGCTTGGTTCGCTGTTTTCTAGCGGTCGGTTGGTCTGTTGGTGCATCGTTTCTTGTTGGGCGTTTGTAGTCACATTCCAGCACGCCAAAAATACAGTCGCAAGAAAAAGGTGTCTCACCAAACCCAACGCATGAAGCATGCTCGAATTCCAATTTCTGGCTGTGATTCCTCCCAAACTCCCTGTACATCTGTGGCTTGCATTCCGCATTCAAATCCTTTCTTACCTGTGGATAGAACTAACCCCAATGGATATCGAATTGTTTCATTTCCCCATTTGCTCATTCCTCCGTCGATTCGTAAGAATGGGAGCATCTGAATCACAAAGGAAAGACCGAAACGTGTTCCTGAATTGCCCAGTAATTCCGGATTGTCAAAGGATCCGTCTGCAGCGAGGGTTAGGTATTGGTTCAATTTCATGCCACCACCGACATGAAATGTTGTGCCATTGCGGATGCGCCTCACTTCTTTTTCTGCAGATTCGAACCAAGTGCTTGGGTCTAAAGCAACCGTGGCCACGTCAATCCAGTTTCCGGAAGATGTCATGGGTGAATTCCAACTTCCAATGGAGACATTTCCAATGCTATAGTTTTCCCCTCGCCACTCCATGGACCCAATGTCTGTGACCGCTGCAGACGCCCATATTTCACCATTCCAGTCCAAGGCAACGCCAAAATCTGCACCCCACCCTTGCCCCACAGGCCCCCAGTTGCGGATGGATTGAGAAGAAATTGGTTGGCTTGCTTCGGCCAAGGATGGAATGTTAAAACCATTGGAGAAGGCGCCAAACGCGTCCAACTCCCCATCTTTTTGTTGAAGTTGAAAAAATCCGTTGCCAAGAAGTAACCTCCCTGATACTCCCGTATGCAAGGTGAATTTTTTCAATTGCCACTCTTTAGAAAGTCCTACTGTATGAGCACGATGCCATGAAAAACCAAGTTTCGAATCGGCGAGCAGATTGCCCAGTATCGCGTCACCGTTTAGATCGATTCCGTTTGCCACATCGCTCAATGAGAGCCCTCCCAAATCTCCGTCATTGGGAATGGTGTCGCCAAGATTCGTCACAACAAGTTCAAACCAACTTGCAGCTCCACCCTGTAGAAGGAGCTCAATCGATTTCAAGTCAAAAAAGAGTTCAGCTTGAAAGTGCTGTTTAGACGTGTAGGCAGCACCCCACTTTCGCCAGCGTTTTGCGGAAGCGGCTGTTGTTATGTCAACGTTTAATGCAATTTCTTCATTGGAGAGCAAGTCCTTCCAGTCATTCCATTCATTGCTTTGCCAATCGATGGCTTCTGGTGAATCGTTGAGTAATCCATTCCACAAATCCGCCCGATCCAATGCATTTGATGACAAACGCGCTCCGACTTCAAGCCCTCCTATCGCGCTTCTCCAGTTTTCTTTGAGCAAGGGGCTAAGTGTAATGTGAGCTGGATTCCAGCCCAGAGCTCTGTAATCAGAGCTTAATGCCATGGGAGTTGCACCTGTGCCATAGGTGAGATGCGGATTTTGGCCGAAAAGGGAAGCTGCTTGCAAGCAGAAGAGTAATATGCCGAAAGATCTCGCTTGAAGCCTGATTGATCCAGACGACAACGTGGTTTTTCCTCTCGGTTTACTCATGCTCAAACAGGAATGTTCCAGCCGTGCCGATCTTCTATCCTTCCACGGCGAATCCCATCCAATTCATTTGAAAGCTTAAAAGCGACGGTATTTTCTTTGTCCTCCTCTGCTTTGCTCAATGTGTAATTAACTCCATCAATACCGATCAGCTCAATGGATTTGATTGTAGCGGCAGTTCCGACTCCAAAAGCCTCTGTAACGCTTCCTGATTTCAAGCCACTCTCGAGTTCGTTGACGGTAATTTTTCGTATTTCGACTTCGATTCCGAGATCATTCGCAAGCGTAATCACAGAATCGCGTGTGACACCGTTTAGAATGGTATCGCTTGTTTGTGGTGAAACCAATTTTCCATCAATGACAAACATGGCGTTCATTGTGCCACTTTCCTCAATGTGCTCATGTGTCTGAGCATCAGTCCAAATCAATTGATCATAGCCTTCCTTCCGGGCCAATTGGGACGGGTACAGTGACCCCGCGTAGTTGCCAGCAGCTTTTGCATATCCAGTACCTCCGGGCGTTGCTCGTGTAAAATGCCGCTCCACCTTCACCTTCACAGATCCCTTGTAGTATGCATCCACTGGGCAAGTGAAAATGCTGAAAGTATACTTGTCACTGGCTCTTACCCCAACAAATGAATCCGTAGCAATCATGAAAGGTCTAATGTAGAGCGATGCTTCTTCTCCATCGGGAACCCACGCTTCATCTAGCTTCACAAGTGCAGCCAAGGACTCCATGAAAATGTCTTCAGGGACTTCAGGCATGCACATGCGCCGTGCGGAAATGTTGAAACGTTCAATGTTTTTTCCAGGTCGAAAAAGGGAAACTGTTCCATCGCTGGACCTGTATGCCTTCATGCCTTCGAAAATTGCCTGACCGTAGTGAAAAACCATTGACGCAGGGCTCATCGCGAAAGGTCCGTAGGGCTCAACAGAGCCTCTCTGCCAGAGATTGTCTTCATAATCCATGACGAACATGTGATCAGAGAAAACCCTTCCAAAATCTAAATTGCTGAAATCGACTTGATCAAGTCGAGAGGTTTCAGTTTGGTGCACGTCAAACGAGGGTGTGGTGTCAATCTTCATCTGGCTTTCGTCTATCATTTAGCGTTTTGCAAAAGTCGCTTTTTCCTTCGCAAACTCCAAATGCTCAGGAATCTTTTGGCCTCAATTAACTGTTGGTGAAGAGAAATCGGTTCGGACTAACGAAACCAGATTTGACAGCATACATCACCATCGATGCCGTATTGTTGACTCCGAGTTTCTGCATGATGTTTTTTCGATGCGTGTTTACGGTGTGACCGCTTAAAAACAATAAATCAGCAATTTGCACATTTGTCTTCCCTTCGGATATGTGAGTGAGCACTTCGATTTCTCGCTCAGTGAGTAGAATCGGATCGCATGAGACTTCGGCCAATTCTAGATCGCTCACGTCAATGTTTTCAGCTTTGATTGCTCCCAGTATCTGGCCGCAAAAAAAGGTGCCGCCATTGCTCGTTTCATCAATGGCTTCGAGCACTTCATCCATTGAACAGTCTTTTTTGACGTAACTGGTGATTCCCGCTCTTAATGCGTTCACTATGCTTTGTCCGCTATGCGAAGAGGTGATGGCTAGTAATTTGGTATTTGGTCTGAGCCGAGAACAAGCCACTACCGTGTCAACAGAGAATCCT